>JBEVKA010000223.1:0-14791 GCA_040509855.1 Steroidobacter sp. | reverse complement strand
GCACCGCGCACATTCATGATGTGGTGCGCCGGCTGATCTCAAATCTGGTGGAGATCAAGGATTCGTCCGGCGAATTCCTGCTGCGACTCGACGATGGCCGCGTCATCGACACCAAGGGTTGGAACGATTGGGAATGGACGCATGGCATCGGCTTGTATGGCATTCATCAGTACTACGCGCTCACCGGCGAGCAGCGTTGCCTGCAAATCATCCGCGATTGGTTCAGCGACCGTTTCCGCACCGGCACGCCGACCAAGAACGTCAACACCATGGCGCCGTTCCTCACGCTCGCCAATCTGTACGAGGAATACGGCGAGCGCACTTACCTGCCCTATCTCGACACCTGGGCCGAATGGGTGATGCACGACATGCCGCGTACCGAAGAAAGCGGCTTGCAACACATCGTGTTCAACTCCGAGAATCCGCAGCAGCTGTGGGACGACACATTGATGATGTGCGTGCTGCCGCTGGCGCGCATCGGCCAGGTGCTGAATCGTCCTCGCTATCTGGAAGAAGCGCGGCGGCAGTTCATGCTGCACGTCAAATATCTGCAGGACAGTCGCACCGGATTGTGGTTTCACGGCTGGACGTTCGACGGCCGGCACAACTTCGCCAAGGCACTCTGGGCGCGCGGCAACAGCTGGGTCACGATCGCGATTCCCGAGTTCATCGAAATGCTCGACCTGCAGCCGGGCGAAGCGCTGCGTGAGTTCCTGCTCGCGACGCTCGAGGCGCAGGTGCGCACGCTCGCCAAACATCAGGACAAGAGCGGTCTGTGGCACACGCTGATCGATGATCCGAACTCCTATCTCGAAGCGTCAGCCACCGCCGGTTTCGCTTACGGCATTTTGAAAGCCGTGCGCCGCCGCTATCTGCCGAGCACGTATGCAGAGACCGGGCTGCGAGCCGTGCAAGGCGTGCTGAACAACATCGGCGCCGATGGCGAGCTGAAGAATGTTTCCTTCGGCACCGCCATGGGCTCGGACCTGGAGTTCTATCGCAGGATTCCGCTGACTTCGATGCCCTACGGCCAGTCGATGGCGATGCTCGCGCTGTGCGAACTGCTGCGCACGCGCGTCTGAGCCAATGACGACCCGCACGGTCCGGTTCGGCCACTATCTCGCGTACGGCTCCAATGACTTCCTGGGCGCCGGCGCGATGGCCGTCATCAGCGGCTGGATCCTGTTTTTCTACACCACCTTCTGTGGCCTGACCGCCGTACAGGCGGCCGCGATTTTTGCCATCGCGAGAATGTTCGACGCGGTGGCAAGCCCCCTGATCGGATATCTATCCGATCACTTCCACCGCACGCGTGCGGGGCGCCGATTCGGTCGGCGCCGGTTTTTTATTCTGTTGGCGGTGCCGTTGCTGCCCAGCTTCGCGCTGATGTGGATCGACGGCATGACCTTCTGGTACTACCTGGTCACGTACGTGTTCTTCGAAGTCGTGTATGCGATGGAGTTGATCCCGTACGAAACATTGGCGGCGGAGATGTCGCCGGATTATCGGGTCAAGGCCAAGTTCGCCGGCGCTCGCATCCTGTGCGGCCAGGTGTCCGCGATCCTCGCCGGCGTCCTGCCCGGCCGCATCATCGAGGCGTTCGGCAAGGACTCGGCGGAAACGTTCTTTTATCTCGGCGTGGTGTTCTCGGTGATTTTCATGCTGGTCGCGCTGGCTGTGTTCACGTTCAGCTGGGAGCGGCCGCGCGAGGAGATCGAGAGCATCGCGTCCAGCCCTGACGCGTCACCGCTGAGTCGATTCTCGCAGTTGTACGCCGATCTGTTCGCCACGCTGCGGATTCGCGCATTTCGTTTGCATCTCGGCATGTACCTGGGCGGTTACATCAGCCAGGACATCTTCAACGCCGTGTTCACGTACTTCGTCGTGTTCGCCATGGGCAGCACGGTCGTCACCGCGTCGAATCTCATGGGCACGATGGCATTCGCTCAGTTGCTCGCGGTCGCGGCATTCATTCCGATGTGCCTGCATTTGCACCCGGCGCCGTCGTATCGCATCGCTGTGTCGTTGTATGCGACAGCAGTGCTCGGCTTCCTGGCGCTTTATTTCGTCCAGCCTGCCAGCTGGTGGATCTATGTTCCGGTGCTGGTCGCCGGTCTTGGTCGCGGCGGTCTCAATTACATTCCCTGGAACACTTATAACTACATGGCCGACGTCGATGAGATCGTCACTGGCCGGCGACGCGAAGGTGCGTTCGCCGGCGTGATGACATTCATCCGCAAGACCTCACAAGCGGCCGCCGTGATGAGTGTGGGCATGCTGCTGCAGGCGGGCGGCTTCCTCTCCGGCGAAAAAACTCAATCGCCCGAAGCGGTACGCACCATCCTGATCGTCATGACCGTCGGCACCTTGACGCTGCTCGCCATCGGCTGGCTCGTCTCCCGTCATTTCCGCCTCGACCGCAACACTCACGCCATCCTCATGGACGAAATCCGCCGCTTCAAGGAGCGCCCCGATACCCAACCCACCGCCGAACACCGACGCATCGTGGAAGACTTGTCGGGTTGGCGGTATGAGCAGTTATGGGGGCGCGCGCATCAGAACTTGTAGGCCAGCTTGCCGTAGTAATAACCGCCGTTGATACCGAACGGCGAGAACGACGGGTATTGCGACACTGCGCCGTTGTCGCCATCGCGAAACTGGACGGCGCGATAGGCATCGTTACGCTTCTCGGGCATTTCATCGAACACATTGACCGCACCCAAGGTCAACGTCAGGCCATCCATCGCCTCATACGCCACTTCGAGGTTGGTGATCGGTGTGACGCCAATCGTGGTCTCGTAGAACATGATCTCGCCATTGGTGGCGCCGCCGTCGTTCTCGAACTGAGACGATTCACCGTAGATCAGCTCGCGCACGCTCACGCGCAACCGATCCCACGTGAACGTGCCTCCCAGGTTGAGCACATATTCCGGCACGGTGTCCTGCAGGTCCGACAGTGCGACCTTGTCGAACAGCGCTTGCGTAGTGCCGAGTTGCGATGGCGTGGCGCGAATGGATGTCACCTCCGTATCGTTGTAAGTCGCGGTGACGTTCCAATCGACCTCTACCGGACCGAACTCGCTCAGATAGTCGAACACCAGGTCCGCGCCGCGCGTCTTCGTGGTCACGCCATTGGTGAACAGGTTGATGCCGGTGTCGCCGCTCTCCGTGACCTGCGGATCGAGCACGTTGCCGTTGGCGATGATGGCGTCGACGATGGCTTGCGAGAACAGCTCGCCGTCGATCGTGCCGTAGAACGTGCTGGTGGCGGCGATGCGATTGCGCACTTCCACCTCGTACACATCCAAGGTCAGCGTCATGCTGCCCGTCGGGCGCATTACCACGCCGAGTGAATAGTTGGTTGATTTTTCCGGCTGCAGCCCCGAGCCAAGACCGAGCAGCGCCGTCGCCGGCGAGTTCGGCGCCATCTGCACGAATGCCGTCGTCGGCCCCACGTTGGTGGCGGAATAATACGATTCCGCCAGTGTCGGAGCGCGAAAGCCGGTGCTGAATGTTCCGCGTACCGCGACTTCGGGCGAGAAGTCGTAGCGCACCGTCGCCTTGCCGACGGAGGTATCGCCGAAGTCGCTGTAGTCTTCGTAGCGGCCAGCAACGCCCACGCGCAATCCTTCGGTCGGCTCGATCGAGAAATCGACGTAGCCGGCGACATTGTCGCGGTCGTGCCCGCCGGCATCCGACAGACTGATGCCGGGGAACGATTGGCCGCCCTCGAAGTAACGCGAGAACTCATCGCCCGGCTCGGCCCGCCACGTTTCCTTGCGATATTCCGCACCGAAGGCGAAGTTCAGCGGACCGGCCATGCCGACCTCGAAGGTCTTGATGACGTCGATGCCGGTGGTCCATTGCGACGACGTGTACGTGCCGTCGTAGAAGTCGACCGGCGATGCGCCCGTGGCTGCGTACAAGGACGCATTGGCGCTATTGGTCGTGAACATATCTATTTCGTCCCTGCCATAGGTGGATGCGAAATCCCAATGCCATTCGCCGACGTCGCCTTGCACGCCCGCCGTCATTTGATAGTCCGTTTCTTCGATCTCTTCGCGCGGATCGAAGCCTAAGGGATACATGTATGTGACGACACCCGTGCTCGGGTTGGTGTAGGCAACACGGTTCGGCAAGCGATAGTTTTCATAGGAGCCGGCGTACTTGTCGCCCCAGGTGCCGAACGCATAGAGCTCGGTGCTCTCGCCCAGTTGCAAGCCGCCGTTGAAGGAGGCGATCTTCATCTCGTACTCGGCGTCGCCAAAGATATTGTTCAGATAGGGATAGCCCGGAGCGTTCGGCATGTTGGTGTTGGGAAACGTGCCGCCTCTGGTGGGATCGACCCGCGATGGATCCACGACACGCGGATCGATGCCGCCGCGATCGGTATGCTCATGCTGGCGCCATTCGCCGGCCAGGTTGAGGAACGAGTTGCCCGACGGAGCAAAGCCAAAGCTGCCCGCGATCGAGTCGGTCTCGCCATCGCCCGCGTAGTAACCGCCACGCGTATAGCTCATTCCGCCGCCATCATCGTCCTCTCTCAGCATGATGTTAATCACGCCGGCAATCGCGTCGGTGCCGTATTGAGCCGCCGCGCCTTCGGTCAACACTTCGATGTGACCGATCGATTCGACCGGGATGAAATTCAGATCGACACCGGCACCGCCCTGATATGGTCCACCGAGGACTGCCAGGCTCGCGGTGGTGTGGCGACGCTTGCCGTTGACCAGCACCAGCACATGGTTGGGGCTCAAGCCTCGCAGCTTGGCCTGCAATGTTTGGTTCGCCATGTCGCCACCGAACGCTTGCGCGGTGAACGACGGCACCGTGTTGGCGAGTGCGTTCATCAAGTCCGGTCGCCCGGATGATTCCAGCTCCGCGACTTCCAGGATCTGCACCGGAGAGGAACTCTCTGCCGCCTTCAGGCCCGACACACGCGAGCCGGTGACGACGATCTCCTCAACTTCCTTGTTGTGTTTCTCGTCCGCGGCTGCGTCCGCGAGCACAGGTGATACTGCGAGCGAAATGATCGTGCCAGTCAACGCTGACGACACGTGCGCGCGCACTTTTCTCGAATAGGTTTTCATGCGGATACCTCCCGATTGATCCACGATCGTTCGATTGCCGATTCGCGGGCGCACGTTTCCCTTACCGAAGACGACGTAGCCTTCGGTTGCCCGCTGTTTCGTTTATTTGTTAGTCGCGCTCGGCGGCCGTCACTGCGATGAGCGCGGCCTCGAAGAGCTCGCGGTAATAGCGATCGTCGGCGAGAGAATGGAGCTGATGAGCCAGTGGTGCGCGACGTTGCGCCCCTTCGTGTGATGCATGTTCATGGCATGAACCTCCGAACGAGGGGTGTTGATGCCGCCGTTTTTTCCCGGCGCAGAGCAACTGTTGCAATAAGCTCGCCACACCAATGCATGTGCGTGGTGCACACGGCGTCCACGTCCATCGTGAACGTCAATAGGAGCTGAGTTTCATCAACTTACGTCGAACGGTGGATTGGTTTTTCGATACGCAGCGACACCCGCACCGAACAGGTGATATTCAGCAAAGCGTGTTGCACGCCCCGAGGTAAGCCGCTCATCAGCGGGCGCTGCACGGACATGAGGCGTTTGACGGTGTGGAGGCTCGGGCCGGAATCGAACCGGCGTAGACGGCTTTGCAGGCCGCTGCATGACCACTTTGCTACCGAGCCATGAGGAGTTGGAAGGAGTGGCGGGCCCCCGCTCCGTCCGTGCCGCCGTCCCGGGCCACTGCTTTTAGTGGCTTCTAAGTGACTGACGACACTAAGAAAACTTGCACCCGCCGCGGATCGATGAAGGGTGCATCGATGCCGCGTCATCGAGCGGCGAATTGTGGACTACTTGGGCGCGCCTGACAACCGGACGACGCGCTTCGCGTATCTGCTCTAAGTAATCCTGCGATATTTATTTTTTACACGGGGGCGTACAACTCCGCCGGCCACGCGAGCAGTCCTTTCACTCTCAGCAGCAGCAGCAGCAGCAGGCGCTCAAGATCATGTCGATTGCGCCCCAGAGTTCCAGCAGCGCCAGGCCGAACATCCTGGTCGTTGAGGACGAGCGGGTCGTCGCGATGGATCTGGTCGGTACGCTGCGAGAACTCGGCTATGGCGTGGCGGGCACGGCGGCGCGCGCTCACGATGCCGTTCGACAGGCGAGCGAGCTCAAACCCGATCTCATCCTGATGGACGTGCGTCTCGCCGGCGAGCCCATGGACGGCATCGAAGTGGCGCGAGTCATTCGCAGCGGCCGAGATGTCCCGATCATCTACCTCACCGCGCACTCCGACACCGACACATTGAGGCGCGCCTGTGGCACGGCTGCCTCGGGCTATCTCGTCAAACCGTTCAAAACGCCCGAGCTTCGCTGCGCGATCGAGATCGCGCTTCACAAACACGCCGCCGACCATCTGGTGCAGGACCGGGAACGCTGGCTGACCGCGACGCTGCACTCGGTCGCCGACGCCGTTGTCGCCACGGATGAAAACGGGCACGTGCGGTTGTTCAACACCGTCGCCGAGACCATGACCGGCTGGTCCGCGCAGGACGCCTGTAAACAACCAGCGGTCAACCTGCTGTCGCTCGTGGACGAGCGCAGCGGCGAGCCGCTAGGCGACGTGGTCGAGCGAGTGCTGATGACCAAGGACATCTGCCAGTGCGGCAGCGACACCTCATTGATCTCGCGATCCGGCCGGCACACTCCCGTCGAAGGACGCGCCACGCCCATCATCGGCGAACACGGCGAGGTTTATGGCGTCGTCTGGGCGCTGCATGACGTGACCGAGCGTCGCCAGCAGCTCGAACAGATTCACAGGCTCAACGAGGATCTGGAACGGCGAGTTCAACAACGCACGGCAGCGCTGGAGAGCGCGAACCGCGAGCTCGAATCCTTCAGCTACTCGGTCGCGCATGACCTGCGCTCGCCGTTGCGAGCCATCACCGCATTCAGCGAGCTGCTCGGCAGCGAGCACACATCGCAGCTGGACAGCGCGGGGTTGCGCTACCTCGAACGAATAGCCAGCGGCGTCAAACGCATGAGCGATCTGATCGATGCGTTGCTGGCGCTGTCCTGTGTTGGACGTCGCGCGCTGAGCTTTACCTGTATCGACATCTGCGAGCTGGCCCGGAGCATCGGGGCGGATATCGCACTCGGCCGCACCGGACTACCGGTGCAATTCACCGTGGAAGGCAGCACCGCGGTGACCACCGACGCCGCATTATTGCATCTCATTCTGAGCAACCTGCTGGGCAACGCATTCAAGTTCACGATGCAGCGTACGGCTCCGCAAGTGCATTTCGGCGCGTGCCAGGTCAGGCGGCAGGAAGCGTTCTATGTGCGTGACAATGGCGCCGGCTTCGATCCCCGCTACACCGGCAAGCTGTTCGAACCGTTCCAGCGCCTGCACGACCAGAGCGAATTTCCCGGCACCGGCATCGGGCTGGCCATCGTCGCCCGCGCCGTGCAGCGGCTCGGCGGTTCCATCTGGGCGGAGTCGCAACCCAACAAAGGCGCGACGTTTTATTTCACATTGCCGCCACAGCCACCGGATCAGCCATGATGACCGAGACGCCGGCGCCGAGTGCCGTACATCAATTCGGCCTCGTGCTGGATGCCGCGCCGATCGGCATGCTGGTGGTCGACGCCAATGGCACCATCACCTTCGCCAATGCTCACGTCGAAGACCTGCTCGGCTATCGGCGCAACGAACTCGTGGGCGCGCCGCTCGAACAGCTGGTGCCGGCGCAGGCCCGGCATGCGCATCCGCAATTCCGGCAGCGATTCCTGAACTCGCCCAGCGCCCGCGCCATGGGCGGCGGCAGGGACCTCTTCGCGCTGCGCAAGGATGGCTTGGAAATACCGGTGGAAATCGGCCTGTCCCCGCTGCTGACACAGCAGGGCACGTTCGTATTGAGCTCGATCGTGGACATCACCGAACGCAAAGTGGCCGTGCAGCGCCTGAAGGAACAAAGCGCCGAGCTCGCCGCGACCCTCAAGGAGCGAGAGGTGCTGTTGCAGGAGATCCATCACCGGGTCAAGAACAACCTGCAGATCATCGCCAGCATGATAAACATGCAGCTGCGCACGGTCGAAGCGCCGGGCGCGCGCAACGTTCTCAGTGAGTGCAAGACACGGGTGGACGCCATCGCGCTCATCCACGAGAAACTCTATCAATCCCGCGACTTCAGCAACATTCCCTTCGAGGACTACGCGCGCGGCTTGATTGCCACCATCCAGCAAGCCTCCGGGTCTTACGGGCACATCGCGACGCGGGTCGAAATCCAGAACATCCTGCTGCCGGTGGCGCAGGCCATTCCTTGCGGCCTGATCGTCAACGAGCTCGTCACCAATTCCATCAAGCATGCGTTTCCGGAGCGTGGCGACGGCACCATCACCGTATCGCTGCTCCACGACGGGCCTTCGTTGACGCTGCGAGTCCGCGATGACGGCGTGGGCATGAGCGATGCCGAGCTCGCCGCCGAGCACGATTCCATCGGCCTGCAGCTGGTAGCGAGCCTGGCCGATCAGTTGGACGGTACCTGGCGGCTGGAATCCGACCGCGGGCTGGTCGCGACCGTGAATTTTCCCGCGCTGGCGGAGTGACACCAGACCGCGTTCAGCCGAAGTAGTCTTTCTTGGTAATGCCCAGCGTCGCCATCCGGCGATGCAGATACGGACGACGCACCCCCAGCTCCGTCGCCGCGCGACTGATGTTCCCGCCGTGCTTCTTCAGGTTCGTGATGATGAAGTCACGTTCCGAGCGGTCGCGATGTTCCTTGAGCGTGGACCGATCGTCCGGAGGCACATCGGCGACGCCCTCCTCGCTCGCCAACAGTTCCTCCGGCAGATCGAAGGTCGTGATGGTCTCACCGCCCATGATGACCAGGCGTTCGAGCAGGTTCTCCAGCTCGCGAACGTTGCCAGGCCACGGCTGACGCTGCAGTTCGAGCAATACGTCATCGTCCACTTGTTTGAGTTTGAGGTTGTGCTTGGCGCACAGGCGCGCCACGATCACCTTCACCAGCAGCGGAATGTCTTCGCTGCGCTCTCGCAAACTCGGCACGCGCAGCGGCACGACGTTCAGGCGATAGAACAAATCCTCCCGAAATTTTCCATCGGCCACGTGGCGACTCAGGTCTTTGTGGGTCGCTGAAATGACTCGCACATCGACGCGAATCGTTTTCTCCGCGCCGACCTTCTGGATCTCACGTTGCTGAAGTGCGCGCAGGATCTTGGCTTGCGCCGCCAACGGCAGATCGCCAACCTCATCGAGAAACAACGTGCCACGATGGGCGACCTCGAACAGGCCACGCTTCGAGCTACTCGCGCCCGTGAACGCGCCGCGCTCATGACCGAACAGCTCGCTCTCGACCAGATTCTCGGGAATCGCCGAGCAGTTCACTTTGACGAACGGTCCCTGCCCGCGCGCCGAATGTTCGTGAATCAGATTTGCGACCAGCTCCTTACCCACGCCTGTCTCACCTTGCACGAGCACGTCGACATCGGCGTGAGCGACTTTGAGCGCATCGGCAACGAGCCGTCGCACCAGCGGCGAGTCTCCAATGATCTCGCGCCGCCCCTCGCGCGCTTCGATTGCTCGCAGCCGCTGCTCGAGTGCTGAATGCTCCAGACACCGGCGCGCGACAACGGCAATCTTCTCCGCGCTGAAAGGCTTCTCCAGGAAATCGAAGCCGCCGATCTTCACGGCCAATGCCGCCTCGGTCAGCGTCGCGTGACCCGAGATGAAGATCGTCGGCACCACGACGCCCTCGGCGCGCAGCTTGCGGAACAGCGACAGACCATCGATCTCGCCGAGCCGGATATCCAGGATCATCAGATCGATCACGCGCTCGCGCAGGATGCGAACGGCAGCAGCGACGTCGTGCGCAGTGACTACGTGCATCCGTTCCTGTTCGAGCGCGATCTCGATGGCGTTGCGAATGTTCTTCTCGTCATCGAGCACCAGCACCGTCGCTTGCGCAGCTGTGTCGCTCATGAGCCCCTCGGCAATTGAATCACGAACTCCGGCCGACCCCGCCGTTCCTGATAGCGAATATCGCCGCCATGATCGATGACGACCTTGCGTGCGATCGCCAGCCCCAGCCCCATGTTCTCCTTGGAGGTCTTGCTGGAGACATAGGGATCGAACAGTCGCGGAATCAGCTCTGTCGGCACCGGCGGACCGTCGTTGCACAATGCCAGCTCGATCGACTCAGCCGACACGCTCAACCGGATGTCGAAGTTGACTGCGCCCGCCTCCACACCGTTACGCACGATGTTGGTCAGCACCTGCCGGACCAGAGTGGTGTCGATATCGGCAGGTACGGCGCCATTCGCATCGATCACCATGCGGGAACTAGGAAACATCGCACCGATCGCCTTCAGCTGCGCACGCACGACTGTAACAAGTTCGACTCGCTCGGGCTGCACCTGTGGCAGGCGTGCAAAGTCGGCGAACTTGTTGACCGTCTGCTGCAAGTGTTGCAGCTCCTCGCCGATCATCGCCTGAGTCTGCACCAGTCGCGTGCTGAACTGTGCTGGAGTGAGCTGCTCGTGAGCCTTGCGCAACGAGCTAACCAGCACTTCGATAGGCGTGAGCGGATTCTTGATCTCGTGCGCCAGCATGCGAGCCAACTCCTGCCACGAGGAGATCTCCTGCAGGTACCGCACCTTCTCGCGCTGGGCCAGCAAGTCATCGAACGTCTGCGTGTAGGCGCGAGCAATGCGTCGACTGAGAACGGCGGCCAGCAACACCGCGAACGCCACGGACGCAGTCAATCCGAGCGCGAAATAGATCAGCAGCGAATCGCGCAAACTGCGCCGGATCAGCTCCGGCTGCGAATAGACATGCCGCAGTCTCTCGATGTGTTCGAACTGCTGGCGATATTCGGCCTGCCGCTGCGGATCCAGGTTCTTGAGCACCAGCAGATTCCGCGAGCTGTCTTCGAGCGCCATGGTGACCTGGGGATTGAAGCCGAGATTGAGGCTGGTCTGCAGGCTGCGATCCAATAGATACAAGGCAGCGAGCAACGGCAACACGCTGACGATGAGAATGGTCAGGAACAGGAATAGCTTGACCTTGCGGTCGCTCATGGACGCTTGCTGCTGAACGGGCTCGACACCACTTCCTGGCGCCATTGTGCCGCCAGATCCTCGCCGGCGACATACTGCTCGAAAATACGGTTGAAGACCGCGTTCGCGCCGGTTTCCGGACTGGTGCCGCGCGTGGCGCTTTCCAGCGGCACATAGCTGCTGTTGTCCTTGACCCACTCGCGAATGCGCTCCATGCGCTCGCGCTCGATGGGATTCAGCAGCACCTGCGCCTGCAATGTGAGTGCCTGTGTCGACGCCGGAGTCAGAAACAGCCGTGGCAGTCGCAGGTCATGCAACCAAGCGAGCGCCTCCTCCACCGTGTGCAGCTCCGGCGGGCTCGAGGCCGTCCCGTTGATCGACAGCTCGGTGCGGAATCGCTTATCCCATAAGTCATATTGAAGCTCGACGCGCGCGTTGGACGTCGCCAGAACCCGCTCGCCCTCCTGCATCGTCACTCGCAGCAATAGTTTGTTGGTCAGGCCGCTGCGCAAATCCTTTCGCAAGCTGTCTGGAAAGCCGAGCGACTGCAGTCGTGCCCCGATGTGCTCGCCTTCGACGAGCACGGTCAACTCCGCTGACTGCGCGGCGCCGACAGTCATCATCAGGATCAATAGAAGAGTAAGGGCCGCGCGCGTCACGGCAGATTACCTTCCGTGAGCAGCCCGGAGCCGATGGCATAGAGATCGACCATGCCGAACGAGCGCGTCTCCAGGCGGACGCCGACCTTCAGCCCGAATTCTCGCAGTCGCTCACCTCGCTCGGTACGACCTTGCGGGCTGTAACCGGCTTCGATGTACCAGCGACCTCGCTGGATCTCGCCACCCTGGCTACCCACGATCGGTCGCGCGAAGCCAGCCATCCATGCGAAGTGCTCATCGATGCGCTGTCGATATTCCGAGCCGGGCGAATCCGCGATCTGGACACTCCACGACGTGTTGCGACCGTCGGTCCAGGTCTTGCGAAACCCGCCCTCGGTAATCATGTCATCGGCGGTCGACGCCCAGATCCAGTTCAGCGACGCCCGTGAGCCACGGGTCGGGAAATAAGGATCGTCTTCGGAGTTCCAGCCGTAGTTGAGCGAGAACGTATGGTTGTGGAACGAAAACTGGTGGCGCTCGACGCCGCCGTCCGGGCTGAGCAGGTCCTGTTGTATGTGGATCAGCGGGTTGTAGCGCGACGACAGGCTGAGATAGGAAAAATCGAAGATGCGTCGACCCACCGCGAGATCGACGCCGACGTTTTCCAGGCGCTGACGCTGTTGCCCATCGGGCAACCCGAACTCGCTCACGCCGCCGTTCAGGCCGGCAATGAAGAAGGTGCGTTTGGAGCCGAGCCAGTGTGGATCGACGAACTGCACGCGCGCCGCATATTCCTCGCGGATGTGCCCCTGGATCGGCGCGATCGCGACGACCAGTACGTCGAGCAGCTTGCCGGCGCCGAACAGATTCTGATGCGTCAGTCGTCCCGCGAGCAGCTGGCTCAGATCATCAATGCGATAGGACGTGCCGCCGAACCACTCGCGGGTGTACGGATCCGCTTCGCGGACCTCGATGACGACGCGAACCAAGCCACGCGCCGCGCCTTTCTCCAGATAGATATCGACCGAATGAAAGCTGGGCAGCGACGCGAGCCGCAGCCTTGCGTTGCCGATCTCTTCTTCATCGACGACATCGCCCGGCGCGAGATAGAGGTGACCGAGGATGAAGTCGCACGAGGTGACTTCATTGCCGCGACAGGTCAGCTCCTCGATGATGAGGTGCTGCCGCTCCGGTGCGGCCTGCGCGAAAGCGGCAATGGGCAGCAGGCTGAGCCAGATCAGCCAGCGTCGCAGGATCCTCATGTATGTGCGCTCGTGCACCGGAGCGCATTCTGCGCGACCGTGCAGTCGAGGGGTAGTGTCCAACTTCGTGGACACCACCCCCTCGCATCAGAACTGCCAGATCACGCCGGCCGCGGTCTTGATGTATTCGACCTGGCCCCGCTCGGGCTCGCCCACTTCCATGAAATAAGTCGCGTCCAGATACAGCCGAAGCCGCTCGGTGACGCTATAGCGAACGCCGACGCCATACAGTGCATCCTCGGATTCGTTGTCGATGCTCGCACCGAAGGAAGAGCCGCCAACACTGCCGGTGTACGTCAGCGTGGTATCGGAGAACAGCACACCCGCTTTCACGTACGGCTCCCATTTGTCGATGGGAAAGATGCCCACCAGCGCCACCGAGACGCCGTCCGCTTTGAACCCGAGCTGAGCGCTCGCATCGCTGCCGCCCGTCGGATCCGCAACGTCCGCGACCAACACGTCCAGGTCGACCAGCCCCACCTCCACCGCGAGGTTGCGATTGAAGCGATAGCCCACTTCCATGCTAAGCGCGAGTCCGGTGCTTTTGCTGTCTCCGGACAGCGAAGCAACGTCGGGCACGCCGAGACGCACATCGTCGGGCATGTCGACATGGCCAACATTGACCCCGATATAAGCGCCGGAATCATCCGCCAACGCCGATTGTGACAGCGCGAGCGCGCCCAACACCACGCATACCGATCCTGCATTCACGTTTTATCTCCTGCGAACCAATGAAGTCACCGCAGGAGTGAATTGCAATGCGCGTTCCAACTGCGCAAAGCGTTACAGGACAAGGAGATGGGATGGGAGCGACGTGCGTCGAGTGTCTACGAATGTGGACGATTGCTCACAAGTGAGTATCGAACCACGCCAGCACGCGCGTCAGCAGGTCTTTGTGATGTTCGTACTCGTGCATCCAATGCGGCTCGCGCGGATAGCGGACCATGGTCACGGGCTTGTCGAGTAACTTCAGTCCGACATACATCTGCTCACCCAGGTCGACGGGCACGCGCATGTCCTGCTCGCCGTGCAGGATCAGCACTGCGCCTCGCGTGCGATCGAGGAAACGAATCGGTGAGCGCGCGTCGAGCAGCGCGTGGTTGGCGAACGGATCGCCGAAATAACCGGTGATGAAATCCGGCGTGTCGGTGGTCAGCCCCATCGCGGCGACATCCACAGGCGCCGCACCGACGACCGCAGCTTTGAATCGATCGCTATGGGTCACTGCCCACGCGGACATGTAGCCGCCGTAACTCCAACCGCCGATGCCGAGTCGCGCCGGATCGATCACACGCTGCTTGACCAGCGCATCGATGCCGTCGATCACATCCTGATAGTCGCCGCCGCCCCAATCGCCTTTAGCCGCTTGCGCGAACGCCGTGCCCTGCCCGTCTGAGCCGCGCGGATTCGGCATGAACACGGCGTATCCATGCGAAGCGAGCATCTGCGCCCATTCGTGCCACGAGCCGAGCCATCCCGACCACCACGCCCACTCCGGACCGCCGTGAATCTGCACGACGGTTTTGACCGGTGTACCAGCGACGTATTCCGGCGGCGTAACGAGGACGCCGTAGATGCGTCTGCCGTCGATGGTCGATGTCCAAGAGATTTCACGTGCGGCGCCCAGCTTCCAATTCTGGGTTTGTGGATTCGTTCGAGTCACCGCTCGTTGTCGGTTACCTGAGCGCACCCATACTTCCGTGGGTTGCTCGAATGTATTGCCCACGTAGGCGATGACGTTGCCGTCCGCGCTGGCGGTGAATCCATAGGGGCCGATGTAGAACGCATCGGCTATGTGTCGCACATCGCAAGTACGCGCGTCCAAGCGAGCGAA
>JBEVKA010000222.1:0-4333 GCA_040509855.1 Steroidobacter sp. | reverse complement strand
CCGCAGCATGGCGGAGATGCGCAGGCTGCGTTCCCTGAGGTCCGCGTAGGTGATGCGATCGCTGCGGCCGCCTTCTCGTCCTGTGACGACCTCCGCACGCGGATGCCATTTCGCGGCGTGATCGAGAAACCTGTTGAGCGTCAGCGCGAACTCTTGCATTGAGCCTTCGATCATCGACACGCCTCCGCGCGCGGCGGGAGCGGTGGCGATATGACTCCCACGTTCCAATTCCAGGCCAGCACGCCGCCGGCACGGCGACGGCATACGACCTGTTCGTTCAATTCATACATGCCCGGCATGAGATTCGTACCCGAACGGGGCGCATCCGCGAACGCCATGTACGAGCGCGATGATCCATACGCCAGCCACTTGGGTGAACCTGTCGCGACCGGCTCTCCGGTGCGCATGAAGTTGATCCAATAACTCATGATCGCATCCGACAGCGCGGACTCGACGGGCGTCGACGGAATCTTCGGCCACAGCGGTGGCGTTCGATCCGCCGTACCGAACAGGTAAGGCAGCTCCGCCGCATGGAAGGCGTGCAGCCCCGCCGCGTCCGCAGTCGGATAGCCGTGATCGAAAATATAAAGATACGAAGGCTGCCCGAGCGCGGTCTGTTTAGCGACCAGTCGTTCGGAGGTCCAGCCATACATCGCATCACCCGTCGTGGCGAGCACACTCTCGTCGAGCTTGCTGCTCGGATAGAGCTTCAGGAACTGATCCGCGAGATCGGCATAACTCTGGCGGATCGCCGCTTCATAAGTCGCCGCATCTCTCGGCGCAGGCGGCGCGAGGAAACGCAGCGAGCGGATCTCGCCATTGTTGAAGCCTGCGATCAGAGGAACGGGCGCCTGTTCGCCGCGATCGAACACTTCGACCAGCTGGCGGGGCAAGACATGACCATCGATCGCACCGAACGGGAAAAAGCCGGCGCCGGCCGCCGCGTCCGTTAGCTTCGTGGCGTCCATCGCGCGCAAGGCAGCCACGTTATCCGCACCGATAGCAGCGGCACCGCGCGTTCCGGCCGCTTCGGCCGGCTCCATTCCGAATCGAGTTTGTTTCAACTCCGGCGTGGTGACCATGTAGGCGCTCTGCGCGATGCCCTTCGCAAACAGACCCCGCGCTTGCGGTGCTGCCATCAAATACATGACGCTGAGGCCGCCCGCCGATTCACCCGCGATCGTCACATTGGCCGGATCGCCGCCGAACGCCGCGATGTTCTTCTTCACCCAGCGCAGCGCCGAGATCTGATCCAACAAACCATAGTTGCCTGAGATCGCGTCGGACGATTCCGCGCTGAGTTGCGGATGAGCTAGATAGCCCAGAATACCGAGTCGATAGTTGATCGACACCACGACCACACCGCGATCGGCGATCTTGGCGCCATCGTACATGGGCTCGCTGCTCGACCCGCTGGTCAGCGCTCCGCCATGTATCCACACCATCACGGGCGCGTTGCGCGCATCGCTCCTCGCCCAAACATTGAGGAACAGACAATCTTCGTTGCGCGAAGCAAGCTCGTTGAAGTAGATGCTGCCGGGTCGCGACTTGGGCTGGACACAGGAAGAACCAAACTTCGTCGCGTCACGCACGCCGCTCCACGCGGGTGCTTCCACAGGCGGTTTCCAGCGCCGCTCACCTACTGGCGGCAATGCATAAGGCAACCCTTTGAAGGCGTGCACGCGCCCACTCGCCTCCCCGGCCACTGCACCGGCGGGCGCATGCACGACGGGACCGTCGGCGAAAGCAGGCATGGCAGCGACTGCCCATGCCACCACACACAATAGTTTTTTCATCGATGTTGCTCTCCAGCCGTCACCGCCTCGCGCCTGAGCTTTCGACCCAGGAACAGGAAGATCACCACGGCCAACACATAGAACGGTACCAGCGTATAGAACGCGAGCTGCAGCGAATTGTTGGGATGAGTCTCCCGCAACAGATCGCTCATCGCACCCAGGTAGGTGGGACCGAGCCCCAGGCCGATCAAGTTCATCACCAGCAACAGCAGCGCGCCGGACAGCACTCGCTCATGCGGCCGCACTTCTTCCTGGACCAGCGCCACCGCAGGCGACAGATAGAAGTAGTTGAAAAACGTGGGGCCGATCAGGAACACCATCGCGAGCTGCCAGGTCGGCGCCCATACAAAACCGATGAAGAACGGAATGGCCAGCGCGAGCGCGACGGCCGGCACGATTGCGTAAGCCTGCTTCCCGCGTGGTGCGAAACGGTCGATCAACCGACCGGACACATACATGCCGGCGCTGATGCCGATGCCGATCAACAACGCGTAATAAAACGCGATCTCCTGCAGGGTCATGCCCTTCTCGCGCATGAGAAACAGCGTCGTGAAGTTCAGCGAGGCGTAAGTGACAAACTGGGTCGCACCGCTGGCCAGCGCTATGAGCACCAAAACGGGTCGTGAAAAGAACATCGCGATGGTGGCGCGAAATCCAGACTTCTCGACATCTATTGCGGCTTGCGGCGGATCGAGCCCGCCACGCACCGGCTCACGCACCAGCATATAAACCGCGAGTGCGGCGACAATGCCGACCGCACCGAGCACGACGAACGCATTACGCCAGCTATATGCGGCGGCGATCGATGCGCCGAATGCGACACCCAATGCTTGCCCGAGCGGAGGCCCGAGATTGAACAGCCCGAGCGCCGTGCCTCTCGTGCCTGGAGCGAAGTAATCGGAAATGATCGCGTACGAAGGCGGCACGCCGCCCGCCTCGCCCACTCCCACCGCCATGCGCGCCGCGACCAGTTGCGGATAATTTGAAGCACATCCGCAAGCCACCGTCGCCGCGCTCCAGAGCGCACACGCGAGCGACAGCACGCGCACTCGATTGGTCCGATCCGCCAGCCAGCCGACCGGAATCGAGATCAAACAATAGAACAGCGCGAAATACAGCCCGGAGATGCGGCCCAGCTGGCCGTCCGTCACCCCCAGATCATCCTGGATCGGTTTCGCCAGGATCGACAGCAGCTGCCGATCCAGGAAGTTCAAGACATACACGAAGCACAGCATGCCGAGCACGAACCAGGCTCGTGGGTCGGGCCGCGCCGGAACCGCGATCGACAATCTGATGCTCCTAGAAGTCGTAGTTCACGCGCAGGCCGACGGTTCGCGGCCGCATGGTGCCGGCGCGATTGGCCAGGAACGCTTCCGGATGCACGTAAGTGATCGAATGATCGTCGCCGAGATTCTCCACGTACGCGGTGACATCCAGCTCACCCATGGTCGCACCCAACGTCAGGTTCACGTTGTTGTAACTATCCGTGTAGCCATAAGTCGAGGCGACCTGATTGGGCTGCCCGGGAACGCGCGGGAACGAACCTGGATACGAATCGACGTGCTGGAACGCGAGCCCGAACGAACCGCGTACGCTCGGAGTGAAGTCCATGCCGTAATTCAGATACACGGCGCCTTGGAACTTCGGCGCGGAGAGTCGTGCATCGGAAACAGCGCCGGAGATTGCCGCTTCCTGGGCCGTCAGCTCCGTTACGTGGGCGTCGTTGAACGATCCGTTGAGTCCCACGTGCAGATTGGTAACGGGGATCGCGGCGATCTCGAACTCGAAACCTTTGCTGCGAGCCGCGCCGATGTTGGTCGCGAACTGCACCGAGTCGGACACCCGGTTGGCCTGCACCTGAATGTCGCTCCAATCGATCAGGTACACCGCCAGGTTGGTGGTCAGGCGCCCTTCGAGCCAGGTGCCTTTGGCGCCGAGCTCGTAGTTTTCGATCTTGTCGGTGCTCGCGCCATTGGGAATGACGATGTCATTGGGATTGACGGTGCTACGGCGGCCGGCGAAGGCATTCACGATCGGGGCGCGAAAGCCGGTCGACCAGGTTGCGTAAGTCGTCAGCTCGGGGATCGGCTGGAACGATGCGCTCAGCTTGTACGATGGACGACGGCCCTCGGCCTTCACGCCAGCGGCTGGCGCAATCTGCGTCATCGCGAGCGGCCCTGATCTTCCCGTCAAGGCGTATGTGAGATATGCGCTGTTATAACCGCCCTCGATGTCCGCGCGAGCGTCCACTTGGCCGTAACGCAGGCCGGCGGTCAACCAGAAGCGTTCGTTGATGTGATGAGTGAGCTCGCCGAACGCGGCCAGCTCGTGCGAGATCGCGTGATTGTACTGTCTTTGATAGTACTCGTCGGGCAGGCCAGTGATGCCTCGGGCCGCCAGGAACTCCGGCGAGGAGCGATAGAAATAATTCACGTCATGACTGCGGTCGAGATAGAACCCGCCGATGACCCAGTCGAACTTGCCGCCGGGATCGGACGCGAGCCGCGCCTCTTCGACGAATGTATCCTGATAACCGT
>JBEVKA010000221.1:0-5899 GCA_040509855.1 Steroidobacter sp. | reverse complement strand
CTCGCCGACCGCTATCTCGAGTTCTTCGACGGCATGTCGATCGGCTCCAACGACATGACCCAGCTGACGCTGGGCCTCGACCGCGACTCGGCGATCATCGCCAAGCTGTTCGATGAGCGTGACGATGCGGTGAGGGCTCTACTCAAAATGGCGATCGATGCCTGCCGCAAGCATGGAAAATACATCGGCATCTGCGGCCAAGGCCCCTCGGACCACCCGGACTTGGCGCGCTGGCTGGTCGATCAGGGGATCGAGAGCATGTCGCTCAATCCGGATACGGTGGTAGAGACGTGGCTGTTCCTGGCCGGCGGGTCAGCGTCGCCTCAATAAGGAAACGTCAAAAAATCACACGCGAAGGAAATTGGTCCGGTAGTGCTGCAGCTCCCGGATCGAATCGCGAATGTCGTCCAGCGCCAGGTGCGTCGAGCTCTTCTGGAAACTGCTGTAAACCTCCGGTGACCACCGCCGCGCAAGCTCCTTGAGCGTGCTCACATCCAGGTTGCGGTAATGGAAATACCGCTCCAGCTGCGGCATCTCCCGCGCCATGAAGCGGCGGTCCTGGCAGATGCTGTTGCCACACATCGGTGACACACCTGGCTCGATCCAACGGGAGAGGAAATCCACCGTCTGGCGCTCCGCTTCCTGTACCGTGATCGAGCTGGCGCGGACGCGGGCCGCGAGGCCGGAAGTGCCGTGCTGACGGCGGTTCCAATCGTCCATGGCGTCCAGGGTCTCGTCCGACTGATGAATCGCCAGCACCGGCCCTTCGGCAAGCGTGTTCAGGTGCTTGTCGGTGACGACAGTGGCGATTTCGATGATGTGGTCGGTGTCGGGCTTGAGGCCCGTCATCTCCAGGTCGATCCAGATCAGTCTGGTGGGGTCGCGGTCAGTCACAGCCTTCGGTTCCGGAAAGTTTCGTTGCGGCATCATAGCAGCTGAGGCTACAGTCCCCGCGCCTCCATCGAGAACACTTCAATGCATTGGTTTACTGGCTTGTTTGTATTGCTGCTGTTGACGTCCACAGCGGTCCGCAGCTGGCTCAATCAGCGCCAGGTCATGGCCGTGATGCGGCATCGCGACCGTGTGCCCGAGGCTTTCGCCGACCAGATCGACCTGGCCGCGCACCAGAAGGCTGCAGATTACACCGTAGCCGGTGCCGCGCTGAACCGCTGGGATGTGCTGCTAGACGCCGGCATCGCTCTGTTCCTCACACTGGGCGGCGGCATCGACGTCATCGACCGCTGGTGGCAGTTCGCCGGCCTGTCGCCGGCGTGGCATGGCACGGCCGTGGTGATCTCCACCATGCTCATCGTGAGCGCCATCGGGCTGCCGCTGTCGCTATGGCGAACCTTCGGCATCGAAGCGCGCTTCGGCTTCAATCGCATGACGCCCGGCCTGTACATCGCCGACCTGCTCAAGAGCCTGGTGCTGAGCCTGCTACTCGGCACGCCGCTGATCTTCGTGATCCTGTATCTGATGCAGCAGGCCGGCTCGCTGTGGTGGGTGTATGCCTGGGGAGTGTGGGTCGGATTCACGGTGTTGATTACGTGGGCCTGGCCGACGATCTTCGCGCCGCTGTTCAACAAGTTCACACCGCTCAGCGACGAAACACTCAAGCAGCGCACCGAGGCACTGCTGCAACGCTGTGGGTTCGCCTCCAAAGGCGTGTTCGTGATGGATGGCTCACGACGCTCCGTTCACGGCAATGCTTATTTCACGGGCGTCGGTCGCAACAAGCGCATCGTGTTCTTCGATACGTTGATCGAGCGTCTGCAGATCGCCGAAGTCGAAGCCGTGCTCGCGCACGAGCTGGGGCACTTCCGACTGCATCACGTGCGCTCACGATTGATTCTGTCGCTCGGGCTCGGATTGTTGGGATTGGCGCTGCTGGGCGCGCTGGCGCAATGGCCAGCGTTCTATTCCGCACTCGGCGTGAGCACACCATCAGCACACGCTGCGCTACTGCTCTTCATGTTCGTGCTGCCGGCGTTCACGTATTTCCTGACGCCGCTCAGCTCGTGGTGGTCACGCAAGCACGAGTTCGAAGCCGATGAGTTCGCGGCTCAATACGCGGACGCGCGCCAGCTCGCAGACGCATTGGTGAAACTGTATCGAGACAATGCATCGACGCTGACGCCGGACAATTTACACTCCGCGTTCTACGACTCGCACCCACCTGCCCTCGTGCGCATCGCGCGTCTGCAGTCGCTGACTGTGACGCGTTCATGACGGATTCCGAAACTACTGACACGCAGCGAGCACGCGTCACCGAATCATTCGGTCGACGTGTCATCGTCGAAGGGACGGGCGTCGCAAGACAACCCGCGGAATTGTTCGGCAAACGTTTGACCTGCGTGTGCGGCGACGAAGTCCAGATTCGCGCGCCTTCCCAGCGCAGTAGTGACGTGGCGAAAGTCGTATCGGTCCTGCCTCGCCGCTCACTGTTCGCGCGAACGGACAGTCGCGGCCGTACCGAACCGCTGGCCGCGAATCTCACTTTGCTCGTGGTCATCATCGCGCCCGTCCCCGAGCCGGATTTATATATTGCCGACCGCTATCTCGCCGGCGCGACGATGGCCGGAATCTCCGGCGCATTGGTAGTCAACAAATCGGAGCTGCCGCGGGCCACCGAGGCGGATTTTCAGGCAGGTGTGAACGACTACGAGCGCGCCGGCTATCCAGTCTTGCGCATATCGGCGAAGCACGATTCGTCGGTCGAGCCGATTCGCGCCCTGCTGGCGAATGCCCGCGCGATGCTCGTTGGGCAATCCGGCGTCGGCAAGTCGACGCTCACCAATCGACTCGCGCCCGAATCGGAACGCGCCACGCGTTCGCTGTCCGACTCAACCGGCGAAGGCCGCCACACGACAGTCTCCACCGCACTATTCGGCCTGCCCGGCGGCGGCGAGCTGGTCGACTCACCCGGTGTGCGCGACTTCGCTCCTCCTCCGGTCGAGGACGCCATGGTGCAAGTCGGCTGGCCGGAAATCCTCAAGCTGGCGCCGCAGTGCCGATTCAACAATTGCCTGCACGTTCGCGAGCCCGGCTGCGCGGTGCTCGAAGCCGTGGCCGCGGAGGATATTTCCGCTCGACGCTACGAAAGTTACAAACGACTGTTGAACATCATGCGCGGCCTCGCCCCCGAGTACGAGCGCCGCCGCTGAGGAACAATCATGCCGGCAGAGACCAGCGCCACCATCGCGCAGTGGGCCGAGACGACGTTCGGTCCGGTCGATTCCCTGGACGTTCTGGTCCGTCGCGCTCAGCAGGAAATCACCGAATTGCGAGAGGCGCTGGCGCGCAATGCCTCGCCCGCCGAGATTGCTCATGAGGCCGCGGATATCACTATTTTCCTGCACCGGCTGGTCGCGCTGGTGGGCCACGATCTGAGCAGCGCTGTCGACGAGAAGATGTCGATCAACCGTCAACGCCGCTGGCAACTCTCGGGTGACGGTGTCGGCCAGCATCTTTGAGCAATCGCCACACCCCGTAAGTGAGCAGCGGCAATACATAAACCGCGATCAACACATACGCCAGCGCCCGATAGCCGCGTGCGATCAATGTCACGAGACCGAAACGGTCCGCCAGCAGCATGGCGACAATCAGCAATACGCCAGCCGCGATGAAACGAGCCCGTACCGACAGCGTCTTACCGGATCGCGCCTGCCACACCTGCGCGATGCGCTGATTCACGGCATGCACGCTGCCCGTGCCGCTTTCCAGCAGCGCGGCGAAAATCATCAGTTGGAAAACACCGTGAAACACCGGCGCGTTCAATCGTTGCAATAGAAAATCCGACGGCAGCGATTCCGCACCGATCTCGGGGTAGTAGGCGATCATGCAGATGAAGAACAGGACCGCGGGAATCATCGCCAGCGGCCCGGCCAGCGCCCCGGCGATGATCGCGTCCCGGTTGCTGGTCAAATGTCTGAGCACCGGCAGGATAATCACCGCGCCGACGATGTTGTAACCAGCGTAGGTGATGCCGGCCATCACCCAGCCGTCGGTCGGCACATCGAGCGCGAGGTTGTCGCCGATGCGATCGCCGAAAGCATTGAGCGCCAGGATGACGAACAGTGCATAGACGCCATACAGAAAGAACGACACCCACTTGAACAGCTGCTCGACCGAGGTGTTGCCGAAGGCGACGAACAAAGAGATGCCCAACATGAGGCACAACGTGCCCACCAACGTCGACCAGCCGAACAGCGAGGCGCCGATCGCTCCCGCCGCCGCACCGAACACCGCGAGAATCAGCACGATGAACAGACAGTAAGCGATCTCGAATACGATCCAACCCGGCCCGAGCAGATTGCGAAAGAACGTTCGATAATCCTCGCTGTGCGTGACGCGCGCGAATAGAAACGTCACGATGCAGACGACGCTCCAGATCACCGCGGCGAACAACATCGCAAACAGGCCACCTTGCGGCCCACTGGGCAGGAAGAACTCGACCAGCTCCCGCCCGGTGGCGTAACCGCCGCCGATGACGACGGCCTTGAACGCAAAGCCTGGCAGCAGATAACGCTGGAACCAGGAGGCGGCCATCAGCCACCCAAGCAGTTGTCGACCAGCGCCTCGAACTCGGCGCCGCCGCGGATGGGATCGGCCACCGGCAACGCCAAACGTTTGCTCTCGGATGCGAACAGCTGCCTGGCTTCGCTTTCCGACAAGCGCGATGTGTTCAAACTCACGCCGGCGCAGCGAATCCGCGGATTGGTGCGCTTGCCGAGGCGCAAGTTGAGGTCGATGGTTTCCTCGATGCTCGGCAACTCATAGCCGGGCGAACCAAGAATTTGCGTGCGACCGGGCTCGTGGCATACCACGATCACATCCGGCTGACTGCCATGTAACAACCCGAGCGACACCGCCGCGTACGCCGGATGAAACAATGAGCCCTGTCCTTCTATCACGTCCCAATGATCGGGCGCGGCATCCGGCGACAATACTTCCGCCGCGCCCGCTTCGAAATCGGAAACGACGGCGTCCATGGGCATGCCGCTGCCCGCGATCATGATGCCTGTTTGTCCCGTGGCGCGAAAATCGGCGCTCACGCCGCGTTGTTTGAACGCGCGCGCGATCGATAACGCCGTATATTTCTTGCCCAGGGCGCAATCCGTTCCGACCGCCAGTAGTCTGTTACCGCTGCGCTTGCGACCACTGGCGGTCGGAATGCCTCGCGGCGGCGTGCGTACGTCGATGAGACGACGCTGGTAACGCTCGGCGGCTGCAACCAACGCCGGCGTGTCGACGAGACGAGTGTGCATGCCACCGATGAGATCCAGGCCCGATTCCAGCGCGCCCAGCAGCGAAGGCATCCAGTTGTCGAGGATGCGCCCGCCGATGTTGGCCACGCCGATAATCATCGAGCGAGCCCCTCTCGCGCGCGCCTCGGCCGGCGTCAGCTTCGGCAACCCGAGTGAGATCGCATCGGGCGAGCACGAAAGCTCGCCGATGCATTTCTCGGGCGCCCAATCGCGTAGCCCGAAAGCGGTCTTGGCGAATCCTGCCTCGGCAACGTCGCCGAGGAACAGCAGATACGGCTGTGGCAGGTCCACCGTGGTGGCAATGGAATTGGTCACTTTGTCGGGGTCATCAAAATGGTTAAAACTGGATGTCGAAACTCACACCGACGGTGCGCGGCTGCAGGACGTTCAAATCCAAGCGAATCGGAGCGTTCAAGCCGTTGACCGTCGTACCGCCACCCGTGAACGCGCGCTCGTCAGTTAGATTCTGGACGAACACGCGCACCGTGAGCGCGTCGAATCGCACGTCGGCATTCAAATCGATCACATCATACTCGGGCAGCACGTACGCAAGATTATCGGTCAAGGTCACGACTTCGGAGTAACGCTCATCGACGTAGCGCCAGCCGGCGCCGACGTTGGCCTCGCGGCCG
>JBEVKA010000220.1:0-6940 GCA_040509855.1 Steroidobacter sp. | reverse complement strand
ATGTTGTGTGTCGTAAGCGATCAAGCCATGCAGATCACGCAGTGAAAGGAGCATGTCGGGCGTCTGTACCAGCGGCGATGAAGAATGGCCCGAGCCCATGGCTCGCACCACACGCGAATGTGATATCGCGTCGTGCACGAATGCGCCGATCGCAGCTTCATTGGAGGGCCACAGACGCGCATAGGGAGTAAAGCGCAGGCTGCCCGACCAGTTGCTGAATTCGTCCGTAGAATGAGTGCGCAATATCTTCACGTGCGGCGCGCGCCGGTGCGGGAATTCACGCACTCAACTGCGACCGCGGCGGGTGGGTTCCTATCGACTTCTACCGCGTACGACGCTGGCGAAAATTTTTTGGAACCTTCTCGCGCGGTCGCGCGTCCCACTCTCGGAAGCAGCGAAGTTATCGGCGTAATGAACCAGAGCGTCTTGCTCTATATCAGGAACCGGAAACCAATAGCTCTTCCATCGCTCGGAGCGCTGAGCGGGGTTACCCGGAATATTTCGGGGTCATCCTCACATTGAAAGCGAATCGAGCAAGAAGCCCCGCCCTTTGCGGGGCTTCTTTTTTTCTGTGGCTATTCTTCCAGCGTTTCGTACTCGAACGGATCCGTCTGCAGCGGCTTCGTCGGCAGCGGCAGTTTTGGCAGTGGCTGTTCACGCTCCGCGGCCATCCACAGGAACGACGCGAGAATCACCGCGGCTTGCTTCATGTCCTCGATCTTCAGATGATCGTAGCTGTCGATGCTGGTGTGATGAACGCGGCTGCCGTAGTCGAGCGGATCTTGCAGGAACTGAAACGCCGGCATGCCCACCGCCTGCATGACTTGATGATCGGTCCCGTACGTCGGGGCGGCGACGACTGAATCGGCCCCCATCGCCGCGAACGGTCCCAACCAGTTCTTGAAAATCGGCGTGACCGCGACATTGCCTTCCGCATAGATGCCGCGAATCTTTCCCGAGCCGTTGTCGATGTTGAAATAACCTGCGAGCGCATTGTAGTCCGGACCTGGCTTGACCGGATAACGCAGCGACCAGGTCGAATACGGTGACATCGCGGCACGCTCTGGGGATTCCAGCGGTGCGCGCGACGCCAGATGTTTCTCGGTGTACGAGATCGAACCATACAGGCCCTGCTCTTCACCCGACCACAAAGCAAAGCGAATCGTACGCTTGGGCTTGAGGCCCAGTGTGTTCAGGATGCGTGCCGCTTCCATGATGACGGCGCTGCCGGCCGCATTATCTTGCGCGCCATCCGATGCGACCCAGCTGTCGAGATGAGCGCCCGCCATCACGTAGCCCGCCTTCACGTCCCGACCGGGCAGATCGGCGAACACGTTGTATGCGTTGTGATCCTCGTCGTGATAACGCACGACGCTCAGCAGTTCCAGCGTCGGAGCCTCACCAGATTTCGCCAGACGAGCGAGCTGGCGATAGTGCTCGGCCGCCAGCTCGAAGCCCGGCAGCTTCGGCGATTGACCCACGCGATGCTGATAACCTTCCCCGTGCAACAATCCGCCGTCGCGATAGGACTGCCGAACCCAGGCCACCGCGCCTTCGGCCGCAAGAAACTCATCGCGCTTGGCGTCCAGGAGCGCGCGCTTCAAGCGCTTGTCCAGCTCCTCCTCCATCGGCACCTGCGGCTGACGATGCACATTGCGGGCGTCGATATCAGGTTTGGTCCAACGCACGAACGGGACGGTCGCCGGCTCCGAACCGGCATCGGGACGAGTCACCAGAACGATCTGTCCGCGCAGCTTGCCTTTCCAGCGTTCGAAATCCCGCTCGCGGCCGAGCGGCGCGATGATGATCGGCGCGGTGATCGTGCCGTTCGTAGCCGGCGTCCACGCGATCGGAATGGCGCGATACTCGGCAATGCGTGGCTTCAGCATGCGCACGCTGGATTTTTCGATCGACCAGCCGCGTCCGAACTCGAAACCTTCGGTGCGCACGTTCTTCAGGCCCCATTCGCTGAACTGCTGTTGAGTCCAGCGCTCGGCCTCGCGCATCTGCGGAGAATTGGTCATGCGACCGCCGATCCGATCCGTCAGATACGACGCCGTCGCCGGCAGCTCGCTGCGATTGAATCCTTCATCGACGATTCGATTGATGGTGGCGAGATCCGGTTCATCCGCACCCCAGGCAGGTGCCACCAGGCCTAGTGCGGAACACACGATGACACGCCATCCCAGCTTCGACACCATACATCGCTTCCTTTGGAGGTACCGGTGAGTCCGGCCGCGCCGAATGATAAGCTAAAAATCTCGAGCCGCCTGGAGAGAAGCCATGTCCGTCGACGGTACTCATGACATCGAAGCACTCAAGCGCATCGGCGCCATCGTCGCCGAAGCGCGGGACGTCATGGGTGCACGCGTCGCGCCGGGAGTGACGACTGCCGAATTGGACGCGATCGGCAAGGAAGTGCTGGACCGTCATGGTGCACGCTCGGCACCGCAGCTCGCTTACAACTTCCCCGGTGTCACATGTATCAGTGTGAATGACGATATTGCACATGGAGTGCCCACCGCGGAGCGTGTGTTGCGCGAAGGCGATCTGGTGAACATCGACGTTTCGGCGGAGCTCGACGGTTATTGGGCCGACACGGGCGCGAGCTTTCCGGTCGGCGCCGTTTCCGCCGAAGCTCAAGAGCTATTGCAAGCGACCCGGCTCGCACTCACCGACGCCATGAACGAAGCGCGCGCCGGTGCACTCATCAACCGCATCGGCCGCGCCGTCGAGCGGCGGGCCAGGCGCTGCGGCTTCCGTGTCGTGCGCAATCTTTGCGGTCATGGCGTGGGCCGCTACATTCACGAAGAGCCGTCGGTGCCGAACACGTTCAATCGCCTCGACCGCAGCGTGCTGCGTGAAGGTCAGGTCATCACCATCGAGCCCTTTCTCACCACGGGCGCCACGATTGCAGTCACGGGATCGGATGGCTGGACGCTGTGCACTCCCGACGGCAGTCTCGGCGCACAGTTCGAGCACACGCTCATCATCACTCGCGGTCGGCCGATCGTGGTGACGTGATCGACTGCGCTCTGGCCACTTCGATGATTTTACTTTCGTTCTGTTGCGCGAAGCCCAGCCGGCAAAGCTGCTCGTAGGCATCGCCGGCAACCGCACCGAACGGCGCGCCAAGTCCCAGTTTCGCCGCGAGATCGAGCGCGTAGCGCACATCCTTGAGGCGCAACTCCGGCGTGAATGAAACATTGCGATCGTGATCGCCCGCCACCATGCGCCTGGCGTTGCGTACGACCTGCGGACTGGCGGCCTGACCGGTTGCGATCGCGTCGGCCACGGTCTGCAAATTCAAACCGGCCCGCTCCGCGATGGCCATGCCTTCGGCCACCGATGCGATTTGAATCGCACCCAGCAGGTTGATTATCAATTTGTACGCGGTGCCGGCGCCGATCGCACCAAAGTGAATGGTCTGTTTCGAGAACGCCGACAGGATGGGTTGCACGGCCCGCAAATGTTCCGGATCGGCACCGACCAGCATAGTGAGCTCGCCGTTCGCGGCCATGTCGGGCAAACCCGTGACCGGCGAATCGATGTAACGTAACTGATGGCGCTGCGCTTCAGCCGACAGCTCCATCACCCACTCATACGAAAGTGTGGAACATTCGATGACTAACGTGTCCGCTGGCCGTTGAGCTGCGAACACGCCATCAGCGCCAAGCCATAGCGAGCGCGAAGCTGCGTCGTCCGCCACCATCGAGATCACGGCGTCGACGCCAGCGCACGCATCCCTCGGCGTTGCATGCACTGATGCCCCGCCCTTCACCAATGCATCGGCGCGCGACGGCGTGCGATTGTAAATACGCAGCCTGTGGCCCGCTGCGAGCAAACGCGCCGCCATTCCCGAACCCATGCGACCCAGGCCCATGAATGCAACAGTGGCCATTCGATCTCCGCTCAAGCGAACACGACGTCGAGAAACATCATCACCGCGAACCCTCCCAGCAGCGAGAAGGTCGCAATGTCCTCGTAACCGCCCCGATGCGTCTCGGGAATGATTTCATCGCTGATGATGAACAGCATCGCGCCGGCGGCCAATCCCAGCGTCAACGGCATCAGCGGATCGGCGACCCACACCGCCGCGCTGCCGAGCGCACCGCCGATCGGCTCGACCAGACCTGTGAGCGAGGCCACCATGAAGGCCTGCGTTTTCGGATAGTTGATGGACAGCAGCGCCGCCGCTACTGCCAGTCCCTCCGGAATGTTTTGCAAGCCGATGCCGATGGCGAGCGGCATGGCCTTGTCGAAATCTGAGCCGGCGAAGCCGACGCCCACCGCCATGCCTTCGGGAAAGTTGTGCAAGGTGATGGCGATGATGAACAGCCACAGCCGCCGCAGCTTTTTGCTGTCAGGCCCTTCCTTGCCGAGAACGAAATGTTCATGCGGCACGCGGCGATGAATCAGATACAGCGCATACGCTCCGGCCAGCAATCCCACGATGACCACGCCCACTGCTGCGGGCTTGGAGCTGATGTGCGACTCGGCATGCTCGATCGCTGGCTGCAGCAGCGAGAAAAACGTGGCGGCGAGCATCACGCCCGCGGCGCCGCTGAGCAACGCATCCTCGGCGCGAGGCGAAGGCCGGCGAAACAGGAAGATCCACAAAGCGCCGACGACAGTCCCCAGGCCCGCCAGGAAACTGGCGAGGAACCCGTGCCAGAAGGTTTCAAGTGCATGCATGGGCGGGCATCGTTGCATCGAGGCGACGAAAGCGTCAATGCATCAGCGTGCTCGAAACGGGAACATAGCGACGCGCGCGGCGTCATTGTTGGGACTCATCCTTCAGGTGCTGCAGTGACATCCTCGATCGATCCGGCGCAGATCGCGTCAACCGAAGCCGATCGCGGGCGAACCGCTCAACGGCCTTCGGAAATTGCGTGGCGCGGCTGGTGGGACGTGCTATGGCGCGTGAAAGATCAGCTGGATGCGGACAACGTGTCCATCGTCGCTGGCGGCCTGGCGCTGTTCGGGCTGCTCGCGGTGTTTCCGAGCCTGGCGGCGGCCGTGGCCATCTATGGCATCGTGGCGTCGCCCGAAGCAATCCAGGCGCAAATGCAGGCCTTCAACGGCCTGTTGCCACCGGCAACGTTGGAGATCCTTCAGAACCAGTTGCACGAGCTGGTCGCGCAACGAAACGATACGCTCAGCGTCGGAGTGATCGTCGGCATCGTGCTCACATTGTGGAGCGCGCGCAAAGGCATGGTCGCGCTCATCACCGCCATGAATGTCGCATACAACGAGCATGACCGACGCTCGTTCGTGGTTCGAACGTTGATGTCGATGGCGTTCACCATTGGCGGCGTGCTGGGCTTTTTATTAGTGATCCTGCTCGGCGTCGCCGTGCCCGTGGTGCTGAAATTTCTGCCGCTGGGCATCGCGGCTGAATGGGTGCTGCTCGGCGTTCGCTGGGCGCTGCTGTGGGTGATCGCGATCCTGGGCCTCGCGACTCTGTATCGCTTCGCGCCTCACCGCTCGCGGCCACGATGGGAATGGGTCAACGCCGGCTCGGTGATCGCGGCGACTTTGTGGTTGCTCAGCAGCGTGCTGTTCGCTGTCTACGTGCGCAACTTCGACTCTTTCGGCGAAGCCTACGGTGCGATCGCTGGCGTGGTCGTGATGCTCATGTGGTTCTATGTCTCCGCTTACGTCGTGATCCTGGGCGCGGAAATCAACTCGGAATTGGAACGGCAGACGATTCACGACACCACGGCCGGGCCGGAAAAGCCGCTGGGCGAGCGTGGCGCCTTTTCCGCGGACACGATCGGTCCGCGTGGATGGGAATGGAAACGCGCGACCAAGCCTTGAGTGTCAGTGGGTGCAGGCTCGAATCAACAACGGCGGCAGGATCAACATCACCAGCGCCACCAAGGCGATGATGCAAGTGGCCAACGCGACGAACCCGATGAAACTGTCGTGCTCGTCGATCGCTGTGTCGTGATGAATGCGATATCCCCGGCGCAACAGCCAGGCAGTCACTGCGCCAGCGCTCAGCGACGCAACCGTCGTGACCACCGGCACCAGCGGCAGGCCTAGAATGTCAACGCTCGCGAAACCGCGAGCACAGGCGACCGCGGCGAAGATATATACGAACGCGAAGTCCGCCACCCACACCAGCAGGCCGCCCGCCAGCAAAAAAGTCGTCGCTGCGAATCGGTGTCGCATGCGATTCCTCAGCTCGCAAATCGCGGTGAATGCAATACGACCAGTGCGAGCACGCCTTGCGCCGCGCAGTAGTACCACATGATGCGAGTGTTATCGAAGACGTTGCGACGCTTGGCATCGATCATTCCTGCCCACGCACGCGCGAGCGTGTAGCCGCCCATCAGCGTCAACACCACCACGTGCAGGCCTTGCCAGAGGACCATGGTGTAAGACGTAGAGGCGAAGCCGTGCATCTGGGGGCGAAGGTTTGTTTCCAACAACGCGTACAGGCTGAAAGCGAATGCGCTCCACAGCAATGCCATCGCTGACAACAACGCCGCGCTGAAGCTGCGAGTCGTCGATAAGGAACGCTCAGCGAACGCCACGACGCCGGCACTGGCGACCCACGCAATGATCGCCAGCAGCGACGGAACAACCAGCGGCAATTCCAATCCCGTCGGCGGAAAGCCCGACTGCGAGATGGTCCACAAGTAATAAAACGTGAAGATCAGGCACGCGAAGATGCTGCCATCGACCAGCATCAACACCACCATCGACCACCACGAGTGCGAGCGGCTGCCACTCATGTAATCCGGCAGCTGAATATTCCCGCCGATGTCATGGAGCTTGCCGGACGGCGCCGGATCGCTCTCCCACAACCAGCGGAGGATGCTCACCAACGCAAACACCGCACCGATGAGCGACGGAATCGTCCATTTGACGGTGAGCGCCAGGAAGAACACGGCGGTGCCAATACCCGCGAGCATGGGATGCCAGCTCGGTC
>JBEVKA010000219.1:0-3396 GCA_040509855.1 Steroidobacter sp. | reverse complement strand
TTGGTGATCTGCGTCGTCGTGAGTCGCGCGATCGCGCCGTCGGTCTGGCGAGACAGCTCGTTGAGCTGTTGCCCGGTCGATTCGATCATCGAAAACGTTGCTGGCGCATTGGCGAGCGCAGTGAGCGGTCCGCGTGCCGTGGGAATCGGTGCATTCATTGCGTTGTCTGCATGCGCGGCATTCGGTCGTCCGCCAGCGTCTCGCAGCGTGCGGCTCAAATTCAACATCAGCGCCTTGAGATCGTTGGTGAGCGCCTCGGGATCGAGCGCCTGGCGCGAAGCATTGGCGAGATTCGCTTCCAGAAACGCGCCCGACCGTGTGATGGCTTTCTCGAGCGCCTGCGGATTGCCCAGAGATTCGGCTTCCGGCAGCGCTTGCCACAGCTGAGCCGCGGCTTGCATCACGGCTTTGGGCATTTCATTCGCGCCATTCTTTCCCTGCAACAGCCAGGAAAGATTCGCCAGCATCAGCGAGGCGCTCTCCTGGCGCGGCACGAAACGTCGCATGGCATCGGCCGCAACAGTGGCCTGCTCATCGGCGACGGGCGAGTTGGTCAGTGTTTCCAACGCCAGCACCGGGCTGTTACGCAGGACGCGAACCTGGAGCACTTCGCCGTTGGCGGGACCAGCGCCGTTGCCAGAGGCGAGCCGCGCCGAATGTCGTTGGCCGCCGATGTCGAGATACAGCTGGCCGCTGTTTACATCGCGCACGGCCACGGCCTGCAAGAGTGCGCCTACGCGCCACTCCGACAGCAGGCTGGGAGTGGTGCTCCCTGCCGGGCTGGTGCTGCGAAAGTCGACCAGATCCAAACGCATGCTGGCGTACCGTGAACTGATTCACTCATTTAACGGCAGGGTTTCCCGGAGCTTGAGCCCGCTTTCGGGGTCGGGATGATGAAAGGAGTGCGACTTGGCTCACCTCAAGAGCCACCTAGGGGTGCCGATACCCCGCCATGAATCTGTGAAATCTCATGTTTCCATGAAAACCAGCAAGCGCAAACGTTCCTCCAAGGCCGACCCGGCCGTCGCGGCGGTGGATGCCGCCAGCGCGCCGGACGCTGCTGTCAGCGTCGACCCGGCCGTGGCCGAAGTGATCGCCGTTGAAGCTGCCATCGAAGCTCCCGTCGCCCAAGCACACGTCGCCGAAAGCGATCCGGTCGTTGCCGAGGTGACGATGCAAGACCCGGTCGTGGTGCTCGCCGCAAATTGCAGCGTGAAAGATGCCGCTGCCCTGAAGACTTCTTTATGTGCCGTCGCTGCGCAAAGCGTGGCGGTCACACTCGATGCCAGTGCGGTCGAACGCGTCGATACCGCGACCATGCAACTGCTGTGCGCCTTCGCGCGCGATCGCGGCTCTCGCAATCAAAGCATCGTGTGGCGGGGTAAATCACAAGCGCTGCATGACGCCGTTCGTTTGCTCGGCGTGGGCGCACTGCTCGGGTTCGATGATGCAAAAGGAGTTGCGGCATGACGCGCATTCTCGCGGTTGATGATTCTCCCTCGATGCGCGACATGGTGCGCATCGCGCTCACCAGCGCCGGCTTCGATGTGATTTCCGCTGCCGACGGCCGCGAAGCGCTCGACCTGGCGCGTCAATCCGGTTTCGACCTGGTGCTCTCCGACGTCAACATGCCGGTGATGGATGGCATCGAGCTGATTCGCGCGCTGCGCGCCGAGTCCGCTTATCGCCATACGCCGATTCTCATGTTGACCACCGAAGCGGGCCCGGATCGTAAGAAAGAAGGCAAGGACGCGGGTGCCACCGGCTGGATCGTCAAACCGTTCGATCCGGCGCAGCTCGTGGCGACCATGCATCGCGTGTTGAGGTAGTCCATGGCCATCGATCTCGCCCAATTCCACGACGCCTTTTTCGACGAGAGCTTCGAAGCGCTCGATTCGATGGAGGCTGCGCTGCTCAAGCTCAACCTGGGCGCGCCGGAGCCCGAGCTGATCGGCACCATTTTCCGCGTCGCCCATTCCATCAAGGGCGGCAGCGCGACGTTCGGCTTCTCCGAAGTCGCCTCGTTCACGCACACCTGCGAAACATTGCTCGACGAGCTGCGTGGCAATCGCATGCAGGTGACTCGCCACATCACCGACCTGTTGTTGAAGTCGGTGGACGTGATGCGCGACATGCTGCGCTCGGTGCAGCGTAAGGAACCGATCGACGCACAGAAAGTCGCCGATCTGCAATTCGACCTGGAACTGGCGATCGCGCAGAAGAATCAGGCGCCCGCCCCGGCGCCCGTGGTTGCTGCCGCTCCCGTCGCCGCTGCTCCTGTTGTCGATGCGAAGCCCGCGGCCGCGCATCGCTGGCGCATTCATTTCCGTCCTTATCCGCAGCTGTTCGTGCACGGCAATGATCCGTTGCGCATGCTGCGCGAGTTGGCCGAAGTCGGCGATCTCGCCGTCAAGCTCGACGGCCAGGCGTTGCCGTCGCTCGAGCAGCTCGATCCGGAGTCGTGCTATCTCTCCTGGGATCTCACTGTCGACACCGACGCGACACGCGACGTGATCGAACAGGTGTTCGACTGGGCCGAGGGCGATTGCGAACTCAAGATCACTGAAGAAACACCGCCGGTGGTAAAGGTTGCTCCGGTGGCGGTCGCTGCCGCGGCGCCGGCTGCCGCGGTCGTCAGCGAAGCCAAGCCTTCCAACGTAGTAAACATTTCCGAAGCCAAGGCTCCGGAAGCCAAAGCGGCCGAAGCGCCCAAGGCACAGGCCGATCACGCGCATCCGACGGAAGCGCCGAAGGCGCAGTCCGTCAACAACGAAGGCGGCTCGATCCGTGTCAGCACCGAGAAAATCGACGAGCTGATGAACACGGTCGGCGAGCTGGTCATCACTCAGTCCATGCTCACGCAGCTGGGCGCGAAGTTGAATGGCGTGGCCGCCGAGCAGTTGCGCTCGGGACTGGCGACTCTGGAAAGAAACGTTCGCGAGCTGCAAGAGAGCGTCATGCGCGTGCGCATGTTGCCCATCAGCTTCGTGTTCAGCCGCTTCCCGCGCATGGTGCGCGACTTGAGCCGGCGTCTGGGCAAGCATGTCGATCTGAAGATGACCGGCGACCAGACCGAGCTCGACAAGACGGTCATGGAAAAGATCGGCGATCCGTTGGTGCACCTGGTGCGCAACAGCGTCGATCACGGCATCGAAATGCCAGACGTCCGCAAGGCCGCCGGCAAGACGCCCAACGGCACCGTGTATCTCGAGGCATATCACAAGGGCGGCAGCATCACCGTCGAAGTCGGCGACGACGGCGGCGGCCTCAATAAGGACAAAAGTCTCGCGAAGGCGCGTTCGCGCGGTCTTATCGGCCCGAATGACACGCTCTCGGATGACGGCATCCACGAGTTGGTCTTCCTCGCCGGCTTTTCGACCGCCGACCAGACCACGG
>JBEVKA010000218.1:0-13732 GCA_040509855.1 Steroidobacter sp. | reverse complement strand
GGAAAGGACAGGGCGGCGCGAGACCGGGCATCGGTCTGCAGACTTTCGCCGACCATCGCGACGTGCCCGACAGTAGCCGCGCTACCGTCGGTGGACAGCAGACGTCCATCGATATTCACAACGTCGGCGACCTGCACGGGAACGGGTTGGATGAAGCGGTGAGCAAAGGTGGCGATCAATACCGCCAGCACCAGGCTCGCCGCGATCCTCCAGGCCATGACGCGCCGCTGGCGGCGACGTTCTTCGACCATGGCCTGCCATTCGGCATGAACGGCGGCTTGCACTTCGCGCATCGCGTCCGCTGAGGGTTCGTCGCGCGCGCCGACTTCGCGCAGCAGCTCTTCGAGACTGCTGTCGTTGGACTCGGGATCTGTCGATGCCGTCGTCATGGCGCTATTTTCTCATGCCGGCGAGCACATCGCTCGCGGCGGAACCGAACACGGTCTCCAATGCTTCGCGGAATGCCACCCTGGCCCGGGCCAGCAACGATTGGGCGGCGGCCTGGCCGACGCCCAGCAGTGCGCCGATTTCCTCGACACTACGCCCCTCGATATATTTCCATTCGAGCACATCGCCGTAACGCAATGGCAGTCGATCCAGCACGGACTGCACCAGCCGGCGCGTCTCGGCTGTGCCGTATCCATGCATTGGCTCGTCGCCGGCCGGCGCCGCGATCGACTCCAGCGCCTCGCGCAGGCCGGGACTATCGTCGATGAGCACGACGTTTTGGCGATGTCGCTGGTGGGCGCGCAGGTAATCGGCGATCTGGCGCCGGCAGATCTGGCACAGCCAGCTGAACAGCGCCGCCTCGCCGCGAAAGCTGGCCAGGGCCCGCATCGCCTTGACCAGCGTCGACTGCACCACCTCTTTGCACGCCTCCACGTCATGACCCAGCCGGGGCAGGGCGAAGCGGTAGACCCGGGGAAAATAGGTCTCGAAAAACACACGGAATGCGGCCTCATCGCCAGCCAGCATGGCGGCGATCAGCGTGGCATCGGTGCTGTATTCGGGCTTCACTTGCGCAGTTAGACGCCGCCCCGGCGAGAAATCAATCGCGGCTGGCCGGCATGGGGTCGGCTTTGCAAACTCAACGTGAGCCCAACTATCGCAAAGAAATCCGACGCCCGGTGCGACAGATTTTCACGCCGGCTGAGTCCAACGCTAATTCATCAACGATAAGTGCATAATCCGCGGGTCGAAAGGCGAGAATCGAATGACTCAGGCGAGTTGGGCTCAGACGCTGTTCCGCAACGGCAGTAATACTTCCCGTGATGTGCGGCTCGACTATTTCTGGTTGCTCGGCCTGGGCCTGTTGCTGATCGCCACCGGTATCGGCCTGCGTGATCCCTGGCCTGCGGACGAGCCGCGTTTCGCGCTGGTCGTGCGCGATATGGTGGCGACGGGCGAATGGCTGTTGCCGCGGGTCGGCGGCGACGTTTACGCGGACAAGCCGCCGCTTTATGTCTGGTTGATGGGCCTGGCGCTGCTCGCGACCGGCTCACTGCGCATCGCGTTCCTGCTGCCGTCGCTGCTCAGCGGGCTGGCTTGTCTGGTGATGCTCTACGACCTGGGCCGCCGCTTGTGGAACCGCGAGACCGGGCTGGCCGCGGCATTCGCGCTGCTGTTCACGGTACAGTTTGTCTGGCAAGTGCGACAGGCGCAGATCGACGCGACGTTGTTGTTCTGGTGCGTGCTGAGTTTGTATGCATTGTTGCGTCATCTGTTGCTGGGGCCAGCTTGGGGCTGGTACGCAATCGGTTGGGCTGCGGCGGGCTTCGGCGTCATCACCAAAGGCGTGGGTTTTCTACCGCTGCTGCTGCTGATTCCGTTCGCGTTGATGCGCGATCAACAGTGGTCGCCCCGGACTCGAAATGTGAGTCCAGTGCTGTGGGCGATCGGGCCGCTGGCATTTCTGGCGGCGGTGTCTATCTGGCTGGTGCCGATGCTGCTGGCGCCGAACGCCGATCCGACACTGGCTGCTTATCGCGATGAGATCCTGTTTCGCCAGACCGTCGGTCGCTACACGGGCGCCTGGCATCACCGCGAGCCGTTCTGGTATTTCATTCTCGAAGTGATTCCCGGCTTGTGGCTGCCGCTCACGTTGCTGCTGCCGTGGCTGATTCCCCAATGGCGCAAGGCGTGGCAAGAGCGTGACCTGCGCATCGCGCTGCTGATCTCGTGGGCCGTGTTGGTGCTGATATTTTTCAGCGCGAGCACCGGCAAGCGAGGTGTTTACATCCTGCCGGCGTTGCCCGCGCTGGCGCTGGCCAGCGCGCCGTATCTCATGGAGTTGAGTCTGAAGCGTGGCGTGCAGCGTGCGATCTTTGCTTTGTCGGCGGTGATCGCCGGCGTGTGTCTGCTGGCTTCAGCGTACACGCTGGTTCGACCCGACCGTCGCAACGTACTCCTGGCCGAGTACGACATCGATGTGCTTGGCCCGCTGCTGACCATCGGCATCGCCGCGACGCTCATCTGTCTTCTCACTCGCTCACGCCGGGCATTCATCGCCTACGCCGGTGTGCTCGCGACGGTACTGCTCGTCGTCAGCTACTGGGTCAACCCGGTGATGGACCCGATCCGCTCGGGCTCGGCTTTCATCACGCGTGTGGAGGCGAACGACGATCCCACTGCGGAGTTGGGCTTCGTCGGTTTCAAGGAGCAATATTTGCTCAACGTACACCGGCCCATCGCACACTTCGGGCATGCACGTTGGCGGGAACCGGAGCAGGAAGCGGCGGATGCCGCGTTGTGGCTGAGTCGCTCGGAGCGACGTCAGCTGGTCGTGAGCGAAAACATTCGCAATTTATGCTTTAGCGAGGCGAGCGCGAAAGCGCTGGGCTCGGCGAATCGCAGCCAGTGGTACATCGTGCGCGGCCAGCCGAAACAGGAATGCATCGCGCGCGGCAACGAGGCGGCACTCTATCAATATGCGCCGCCGCCTCGCGTGAAGTGAGATCAGTTTGTCTGTATGGCTACCACGCCGCAGGCAATACGATCGCCTGAATCGCCGGAGGGCTGCGTCTTGTAGTCGTCCGGCTTGGCGTGCATGACCAGCGCCTTGTCGATCACGTCGTTGGGCTCGCCGGTGTGCACCGATACATCGGCATTGTCGATGCTCACTTCCGCGACACCTTGCGAGTCCGATTTCACATTCAACATGTCACCGGCGTGATGCGGCTGGCTCTGCGGATTGCCGTGCTGTTGGCTGGCCGGGTTGAAGTGAGCACCAGCACTGGTGGCATCGGGCGCGCTGCAATCGCCCTTCTCATGAAAGTGGAAACCGAATTCGCTGTCGGGCTTCAGTCCTTGCACCATGCCGGAGATGCGCACGCCGGTGCCGGCGGCGGAAATTTTCAAACCGCCGTTCGCGGTGTTCCCTTGAGTCGCTGAGAGTTGCACGACTGCCTGCGCGGCAGTCTCGCCCGTGGCATTGCTGCCGAGCGCGGAGCCAGGTTCAGTGGCGGTAGCTACTGCGGGACTGTCGCCTGCGGGAGGCGGCGCGTCCGCAACGGGATTCGTTGCGTCATCCTTTTTAGCACATCCCGCAGCCAGCGAAGCCATGAAGACAGCCAGTGCAGCCGAGCTGAATTGTTTCATTCGCAGGTACCTCGTGGACACTCGGTGCATATAAGCAACGAATGCTTGCCCGCGTTCCGACTTGTCATGTCGTGGTCACTCCACTGTCATCGGGTTTTCATGCGCCCGACCGAGCATGCGCGCCGCCCGTATTTTCCGAATACACGTAGCCACCCGCCAATCATGTTCACACTCCGCCACGCCATCCGTTCACAACTCGTCCCCGTCATCGTGACTCTGCCGCTGTTCGCGAGCGGCACAGTCCACGCGCAGGACGCGGGAGATATCGAGACTGTCGTTGTTACAGGGCGCGCCGGCGTCGAAGACGTGCGCAAAGTGGAAGTGAGCTACGCCATCACCACCATCGGTGGCGAAGCGCTGCGCATGGATGCTCCGCTCGGGGTCGCCGATGCGCTCGGCTCGGTACCAGGCTTCTGGGTGGAATCTTCCGGCGGCGAGGCGAGTGCCAACATTCGTGCGCGCGGCATTCCTGAAGAAGGTTTCTCCACCGTCGGCATGCTGGAGGATGGCCTGCCGATTCAGCACGATCCCGGCCTCAGCTGGCTGAACGCCGATCAATCGTTCCGCATGGACGATACCGTCGAGCGTATCGAAGTGGTTCGTGGCGGTCCCGCGTCGATGTTTTCTTCCAATGCGCCGGGCGGCGTCGTCAACTTCATCACCCGCAAGCCGAGGGATGTCGCCGGCGGCGATATCAAGCTGGAAAGCAGCGACTACGGACTGATGCGCCTGGACGGCTGGTACAACTTGCCGGTGGGCGAATGGCGCCTGGGCTTCGGCGGCTTCTATCGCGAAGACGATGGCGTTCGCGATCCTGGCTACACGGCGAATAAGGGCGGGCAGCTGCGCTTCGCCGTCGGTCGCTCGTTCTCCAATGGCTCGATGGACTTCAACGTCAAGCGCATCGATGACAGTGTGATTTTCTACACCGGCCTGCCGCTGACTCGCGATAGCGATGGCGACATCGTCGGCGTGCCCGGCATCGACGAACACAACGGCACGCTGTCCGGCCCCGACACTCGCCGCGTCACACTGCGCGATGCGAATGGCACATTCCCGCTCGACATCGACCGCGGCACCGACGTCGAGCTGACTCAGTACACGCTGAAGCTCGACTTCAAGCTGTCCGACGACTGGCGCATCAGCAACGGCACGCGATATCGCGATTCTGATATTTCACGCATCGGCTTGTTCCCAAACACACCACTGTCGGGCCAAGCGCGTCTGGACTCGATGCGTACCGCTGCGATCGCCGCCGTGCCGGGTGCGACCAACGTGCAGCTTCGCTATGCGAATGCGCCGAACGAAGTGTTCGACACCGTGGCTCAGAACGGCAACGGTCTCATCAGCGATGGCTCGCTGCGCCAAGTGCGCGTGCCTCTGGAAGAGCTGCTGAATGATTTTCGCCTGATGGGCAAATTCGAGATCGCCGGTCAGCAGCACGACATCGCGGTAGGTTGGTATCTCGCGACGGCGGACGAAGCGTTCGAGCGCTACTCGGCCAACTCGCTGATCGATGTGCGCGATCAAGCGCGGCTGCTCAATGTGGTCGCGGTCGATGCGGCCGGCAATCCGCTGGCCACGATCACAGAGAACGGCATCTCGCGTTACGGTTCTGAATTCGCCAATGGCGAGGGCGACTCGCTGACCACGGCGCTGTATTTCTCGGATGAATGGCAGCTCACCGATCAGTGGCGCATCGATCTCGGCGGCCGCTATGAAAAAGTGGCAGTCGAAGGCAAGGTCGAGCGTTCCGCCAATCGCAACCTCGGCCGCTTCGGTATCGCCGACGACCAGATCCTGACCGGCACCGGCCAGTTCGACAGCTTCGATCGTGACTTCGACGATTTCGGCTGGACCGCGGGCGTGAACTGGCAATTCACCGACAACGCGGGCGTGTTCGCGCGTTACACCTCGACATTCCGTTTGCCGAGCGTGGGCGACTACATCACCAACGCCACCGCGACCCCGGTGATTCGCACCATGGATTTCATCGAGGCCGGCTACAAGTACGACAGCGAGCGCTGGTCGCTGTACGCCACCGTGTTCCAGACCAACTTCGACAACTTCCGTTTCGGCGACCGTCGCTTCAATACGGTCACCGGCAATTACGATGAGGTCAATGCATTCACGGACACGGAGACGTTGGGCGTCGAACTCGAAGGCTCGTTGCATGCGACTGACTGGCTGGACGTCGGCTACAGCGCGACGTGGCAGGATGCGGAGTTCGGTACGTTCGTGCAGGCCGTGATCGTGAATAACACCCCGCCGCCGCAGGTGTTCGATTTCACCGGCAATCGGCTGCTGCGCGTTCCGGAGTACAGCTATCGGCTGACGCCGGCGTTCAAGTTGAGCGAAGTGGTGCGGTTCGAGGTCGACTATCAGTACTTCGGCGATCGCTTTTCGGATGCGGCGAATGTGACCAAGCTGCCGGCGTACGATGTGGTCAGCGCGAATCTGCGCTGGACGCCGATAGAGAAGCTGACGCTGTATGTGCGCGGTGAGAATTTGCTGAACGAGGTCGGCCTGACGGAAGGCAATCCGCGAGCAGGGACGTTTGTGAGTGGCGAGGCGGGGTCGCCGTTCTTTGTCGGACGGCCGATTTATGGAAGGAACTTCAGGTTCTCGCTGTTGTGGGACTTCTAACGTCGCCGACATGCGCTTTCTGTCGCTCCTGGCAACGCTGCTGCTCGCAATCACTGCCGTCGCGGCGGAGCGCGAGCCCGATCTGACTTTACGCGACACCGTTACCGACGCGGCGTATCGGACCTATCGACTGCTGCCGTTCGAGGTGCCCGGCGGGGTGAAGGCAATCGAGATCCGGTTCGACTACACCGGCCGGGAGGCAAAGACCACGATCGACGTGGGTCTGCTCGGGCCGGGTGAAACATTCGATCAGACGTTCCGCGGCTGGAGCGGCGGTAACAAACGTGCATTCAGGATCTCGGCCAGCGACGCCACACCGTCATATCTTTCCGGCCCAGTCACCGCCGGCAAGTGGAACCTTCTGCTGGGCGTTCCGAACATCCGCGCCGGCCAGACATCTCGATTCACCGCCGAAGTTTATTTTCAACGCGAAGGCATGAGCGGCCTGCCGACGCCGGCGGAGCCGTTGCGCGCGGAGGCGGGCTGGTATCGCGGTGATCTTCACATGCACAGTGGGCACAGCGATGGCAATTGCGCGAGCAAGAGCGGCGAGCAGCGCGTGCCGTGTCCGTTGTTTCTAACGTTGAACACCGCCGCCGATCGCGGCCTCGACTTCGTCGTCTTCACCGACCACAACACCAACTCACATGTGCGTGAGCTGACGGCGTTGCAGCCGTACTTCGATCGCCTGCTGCTGATCCCGGGCATGGAGATGACGACGTTCCAAGGTCACGCCAATGCGTTCAACTTGCGCGAGCCGGTCGACTTCCGCGTCGGCAGCGCGACGGTTCCGGACTGGAACACGTTGCTTAGAGAAGCAGCGAGCAAGGGTGCGATCGTGTCGATCAATCATCCGCGCGTGCCGACTGGCGAAGCGTGCATGGGTTGCGGCTGGTCACCCAATCCGCCCGCCGACCTGTCGCTGATTCAAGCAGTGGAAGTCGTGAACGGCCACGATGTCGAAAACGCGATCGCGGGCCTGCCGTTCTGGCACGAACAGTTGCAGCTAGGAAATCGGCTGACAGCCATCGGCGGCAGCGACACACATGATGTCACTTCGACGAACACGCCGCCGCCAGGCCGCATCAGTGTGCCAACGACAGTGGTATTCGCTCGCGAGCTGAGCGCCGAAGCCATCGTCGATGCGATTCGCGCCGGCAATGTGTTCGTCGACACCGCCGGCACCCGCGACCGAATGCTCGATCTCACCGCGACTCACGCGAACAAGAAAGTCGTCATGGGCGAGCAATTGCGGCTGCAGGGCCGTCGCAATGTGACTTTCGACGTAAAGGTGATGCAGCTCGCTGGCGGGACGATCGAGATCATTCGCGATGGTGCCGTGATCCGCCGCGTTCCGGCAATCAGTGCGACGCATGCGCTCTCGTTCGAAGAAACATTCGACCGCAAGCGTCATTGGCTACGTGTAAATGTGCGCGACGAACAGGGCAAGCTGGCGCTGATCGGCAATCCTATCTACATCGAAGCAGCAGCGCACTGAGGTGTTGTGCTGCTTTCGCTTACGGTAACTGCACTCGATTCCTCAGGAACGATTTAGTCCCTGCGACGTTGGCTTCTTCAGGAGACACTAATCTAAGCCGACGAAGATGTTGATATTGATAGTCGAAGACGAGCCGATCGCCGCGTTGAGCACCATCGCGGAGCTGGAACATGCCGGACACAAAACCCTCGGACCAGCGTCGACGCTCGAAGAAGGATTGGAATTGGCGCGCACCGGTCATCCAACGCTGGCGCTGGTCGACATTGATCTGGCCTGCAAGGGCGACGGATTGGAGCTGGCAAAGCGGCTGCAGGAGATGCACATCGCGTCGGTGTTCGTCAGCGCGCAAACTCGAACGGCGCTCGACAATTGTTCACTGGCACTGGGTGTGATCGGCAAGCCCTACAATCCAGCTGACTTGCCGTCGAGCATCGCGGTGATCTCGGCGATCCTGGAGGGCAGGGTGGTGCCGCCGCCCGCCGTGCCACACACGTTACAGCTGTTTCACTGACTCGCGGCTCGCCATCACTGACCGGTTTGAGACACCTGCGCCTTGGGCGCCGGCGCGTTGCTCTCATCGATATAGCGATAGCGAACCACGCCGTAGAGCATTTCATCCCAAGTCTGCTGACCCCACGGCACCACGCGGTTCGGATCCGGGTTGGCTTTGTTCTGTGAGGAATTATCCCACGTCGTGCTGTGCGTGATCTTGGTGCCGGCGGGCAATCGCTTTGGCGTCTTCAGCTCGTACGTCGTCTGCCAGTTGAAGTCATAGTTGGGTACCGACAGCAGTACTTCCTCGCGTCCGTCCGGATAAGTCGCGACGAAATTCGAAGCCTTGCCGCGGAAGTGCGAGTGAGGCAGCAGGCTGTACACGAGCACTTCATGCTCGAACGTCTTCGACGCTGACTCGGTGTGCGCTTTGGTGTTCGCAGGAATCTTGAGTGTCGGCTTCAGCATGACGGCGCTGCGCATCTGAAACTTCGGCGCATCCTTGCGGAAATATATGCCCATGCGGCTCGCGTCGCGCGCGGGCTTGCCGCTCACCGTGTAGTGCATCTGGAAAAAGAACTTCGAACCCTTCTTGATGAGAATGCCCGCTTCATCGGGAACCTGCATCGGTCCCGCGCCCGGCACGTAACCACCGAGGCTGCCGCCATCGCGCACGCTTTCAGAAGTGGTGCCCATGGTTGCGATGATGTGATGGAGCACGGTGCGATCGCCGGGTTGGAAATCCACTGCGCGCACCCACACGTCGCCGTCCAGCGGGCTTTCGACCATCGGCGTCTGATAAGGAATGACGCCGGTCGCGGGCACCTCGAACGGTGGAATTTCGACGATCAGGTCCGGTTCGCCCAGCGCCCACTCCGGCCATTGTTTGTGCAGATCCGCGAGCGGATCATTGCCGGCGCCGCGTGGCGAGCCTGCTTCGATCCAGTGCACGAGCGTCTTGATCTCGTCCTTGCTCAAGGAGCGATCGTTGGCGAATACGTTGTAATGCGGATCCGCGTGCCAGGGCGGCATGCGCTCGGTGCGCACGACTTCGCGGATCATCGGGCTGAAGCCCTTAATCATGTCGTAGTTGGTCATTTGCCAGGGGCCGATGCCGCCTTGCCGATGGCAGATGACGCAATTGTCGATCAGCATCGGCGCGATCGCCTGCTCGTAGGAAATCTTCGCGTGCGCTTGTTTGCGATCGGCCTCGGGAAACTCCAATGCGCAACCTTTGGCATTGGTCGGCGCGACTTTGGACTTCGCCACCGGTTGGGAGCTGAGCACGGCGTCGATCGCATTGGCGGCGTGTGCGACTGGACCGCGATACGCGACCTTCCAGCCTTTGGTGTCGATGACCAGCAACTCGCCATTGCGCTTCAGGCCGAGCGACTCGCCGATGATCTGGGTTTCATCGAGCAGGATGGGCACGTCGATGCCCTGAGCCTTGGCGGTCTTTTCGATGGTCGCGCGCGAGTCGGAGAGATTGGAGTTAATCATCATCAGCTCCACGCCCTGCGCACGATATTTTTCTCGCAGTGCCTGCAGCTCGGGGAGCGACTTGGGCACCACCTCGCAGCTGTTGCCCTGTGCCATCAGCACGACGGCTTTCATATCGGAGAGGTAATACAGCTCGCGCGACGCACCGGTGTGGTCGAGCAAACGAAAGTTGTCGACGGTGTCGCCTGGATTCAGCGCTAACGCCGAGCTGGCCACGCACAGAGCCAACATTGCGGTCGTGGCCGCACCGAGCAGAGTGAATCCTGGCTTCGAGCTGGATTTCATAGCCATCCCCTGACTGACTGCGAGCGCAAGTCTGCGGCGCGTGCCGTCGCGCTGTCCATGCGCCTGGCGCGGAATGAATGTAAAGAATCTTTGCGTTGCTGGCATCCGCGGCACAGACATGCCACGGATGCCATCAGGCGGAACTAATTCGCTGCGGATGTTACTTTGGCGGCGCGTGTCGCCGCCAGCGATTCGCGCTTGATGGCGTTGCCACGCAGAATCACCTGGTCGATGCTGGTCCATGCGCGCACCGTTTCCAACGGATTGGCAGTGAGTAACAGCAGGTTTGCAACCTTGCCCGCCTCGACTGTGCCGTAATCCTTCTCCATGCCGAACTGTCGCGCATTGTTGATCGTCGCGGCTTTCATAATGGACGGCAGCGGGACGCCGGACTGCGCCATCATGCGCATCTCGCGATATGTGTCATAGCCGGGCTGGCTGCCGAACGTCGGCGCCGACGGCGTATCGCTTCCGAGCAGCAGCGGATGGCCGAGGTCGTGCAGATATTTGGTTGCGCGCATGCCTTGTGCGCCGACCTTCAAGAAGGTGTGCATCGCCTTCATGTCCGGCACGCCGCCGACACTCTTGCGCATTTCTTCTTTGAACCATTGGGCAGGCGGCGTCGCATACCACTGTAACAACGGCGCGGGCACCACTTTCGCGTAAGCCGGATCTTTGAGCGTGTCCTCACGAAACAAATCGCTCAGCGCCGCGATCACTCGCAGAGTCGGTTGATAACCGATCTTCTTGGCGTGGATGGTGCGCAGATGCGCGGCGATGGCGGGTGGCACGCCTTCGTTGGTGGAATATTCATTCCAGTTCCACACACCGTGCACGAGCACATCGACTTCCGCCGCGACGGCGATGCGTTGTGTATCGATCGCGTTAGCGTGCGCGAGCAGCAGCAAGCCGCGTTTGCGAGTCGCGGCGCGCACGCGCTTCAATGTTTCCTGACTCAGCATCGGCCAGTCGCTGGCGCCGCCGAAGCCGTCCTCGATGGCGATCTTGACGCAGCGAGCGCCATCGGCTGCCAGCCGATCGATCACGGCTTCCGGCGTGTGTTGTGCGGGATCGGCGCCTGGCGGCAGCGGCTGCGTGGCTGCGTTCGCAGGCTCATAGATGTAATTGGGGATGGCGCGAATGCGAATTGCCGGCGGCATCAGCACGGTGGGATAGCCGCCCAGCGCGACCGTCGCTCCACATCGAAACAGATCCGGATGCTGAGGCGCCGCTTCGAACGCATCGACCAGCACCGGCATGATGCCCATCTCCAGCACTTGCGTGACGCCGTGGTAGAGATAACTGCGGGGCTGCTGACGTGCGTACACTTCACGCAGCGAATTCAGCGCCGGATCGTCTTCGACCATGAGCATGCCCGGCGCATCGTTGAAATGGACGTGCGAGTCCATGATGCCCGGCGTAAGGAATTTGCCCCGGCCGTCGATGTAAACCGCGTCGCGCCCGGCCGCCGGTTTCCTGGCGCTCACGGTCACGATCCGGCCGTCGCGAATCAGCACGTTCTGTTTGAGCTGCGGGCTCGCATGCTGAGGGGAAACTACGGTCACTTGCTCGATCACCAGCTCGGCGGCGTTCGCGAAAGTCCCCGGCAGGGCGATCAGCAGGGTGAGAAAGGCGGTCCAGCTCTTCGAGCGGTTCGATCGGGGGCTTCCTTTCAAGACTCGCGGCTCCGTGAACGTGGCTGACGCCTGAGAGCGCGCATTGTGCGGCATCGTGCCGGGCAAGGGCAGGCATCGAGCGTCCAGACCGCATGATTTTGCGGATAAATCCGGCTTGTGAAGCGGTGCAATTGCTGACATTTTGTCTGAGTATTAAACTCGGCGTCCCGATCCCTCTCGGTTAGAGTTGCGTGACTGAAAAACAGCTAGTGTCCCCCGGCCGCACCGTCGCGGCAGGCCCAGTCCGCCCCGCGGCGGTCGGTGCCACAGCCATGAAGTGGGCCGTAGGGTGGGCGATGGGAGTGCTCATGCTGAACAGCATTTGCGTGGCCGAGGCCGCAGAAGCCCGGCGAGGTGAGTTCGGGACGTTGTCCGACGGCACCAGGATCGAAGCGGTGGAGCTGACGAATGCCAAGGGCGTGTCCGCTCGCATCATCACTTTGGGCGCGGTCCTCCAGCAATTGAAGGTGCCGGATCGCCAGGGTCAGTCGGGCGACGTGGTGCTGGGTTACGCGACGGCCCAGCAGTACCTGGACCAGCCGCAATATTTCGGTGCGACCGTCGGCCGTTACGCGAATCGAATCGCCGCCGGCAAGTTCAGTGTGGATGGCAAGCAGTATCAGCTCGACACCAACGATGGACCCAATCACCTGCATGGTGGCAAGCGCGGCCTGGATAAAGCAGTGTGGCGCATCGATTCGGTGAGCCCGGGCTCGCCGGCTCGCGTAGTGTTGAGTCACGCCAGCGCCGATGGCGCCGGCGGTTACCCGGGCACGTTGAAGGTGACCGCGGCCTATTCGCTGAGCGACAGGAACGAACTGTCGATCGAGTACCGCGCCACCACCGACAGGCCAACCGTGGTAAACATCACCAATCACACTTATTTCAATCTGGCGGGCGAGGCTTCGACCAGCGACGTGCTGGGGCATCGGCTGACGCTGTTCGCGGACCAGTACACGCCGGTGGATCAAACATTGATTCCGACCGGGGAGCTGCGTCCGGTGGCAGGCACGCCGTTCGATTTCCGTCAGCCGCGCGCGATCGGCGAGCGCATTCGCGACGGCAAGGACGAGCAGCTGCGCATCGGTCGCGGTTACGATCACAACTTCGTCGTCAACGGCAAGACGGGTGAATTGCGCCCGGCCGCGCGTCTGGAGGATCCGCGCTCGGGGCGTGTGATGGAATTGCTCGCCAACGCGCCGGGCGTACAGTTCTATTCGGGCAACTTTCTGGACGCGACCAGCGTCGGAAAGAGTCGGCGCGTGTATCGCCAGGGCGACGGGCTGTGCCTGGAGCCGCAGGTGTTTCCGGACTCGCCGAACCACGGCGAATTCCCGTCGTCACGCTTGAACCCGGGCGCAACGTACATCAACACCATGGTGCTGCGGTTTTCCGCCGCACCCTGATCGACTTCGAGATCGCAAGATCGAACTGACCAAGAGATCATGACTTCATCCAATTCGAATTCGTCCGCTTCGCGTCGCCTGCGCTCACGCGCCTGGTTCGACGATCCCGCCAACGCGGACATGACCGCTCTGTACCTGGAGCGTTACATGAACTTCGGCTTGTCCCTGCAGGAGCTGCAGTCGGGCAAACCCATCATCGGCATCGCGCAGACCGGCAGTGACCTGTCGCCGTGCAATCGACATCACATCGTGCTGGCCGAGCGCGTGCGCGAAGGCATTCGTGAAGCGGGCGGCATCGTGCTGGAGTTTCCAGTGCATCCGATCCAGGAAACCGGCAAGCGTCCGACCGCCGGCCTGGATCGCAACCTCGCCTATCTCGGCCTGGTGGAAGTGCTGTTCGGTTATCCGCTCGATGGTGTGGTGCTGACCATCGGCTGCGACAAGACCACGCCTGCGTGTTTGATGGCTGCCGCCACAGTGAACATGCCGGCGATCGCGTTGTCGGTCGGGCCGATGCTCAATGGTTGGTACAAAGGCATGCGCACCGGTTCCGGCACCATCGTGTGGCGTGCGCGTGAGCTGCTGGCCGCTGGCGAAATCGACTATCAGGGTTTCATCAAACTGGTCGCGTC
>JBEVKA010000217.1:0-13534 GCA_040509855.1 Steroidobacter sp. | reverse complement strand
CGAAGGCACGCCGCTGTATCGCTATCAATTACGGCTGCGGCTGGCACGGGCGCTCGAATTGCTCAGCGATTCCCAGGATCTCGCCGCGCTCGGCATGGACCTGGGTTTCTCCAGTCATAGCCACTTCACCTCGGCGTTTCGCCAGGCCTACGGCCGCACGCCGGCGCAGTTCCAGCGCTCCTTGAGCCTGCGCTAGCCCCCTCGCAAGTCACTAAAGATTTTGACAGCGGCGCGGGCCGCTGGATGGTCTCCTACGCGCGCTCACATCGAGCTCATTGCGAAGGAGACTACTGTGGTCGAGAAAACGTGCGCGGCTTGCGATTGCAAGTTGGAAGGTGAAGTCATCGTCGTGACGGTGGGCGGCAACGCCGTCGACGTGTGCTGCGAAGATTGCGCGACGCTGCTGAAAGAGGCCGATGCATCGGCGTCGGGCAAGGGCGGCTGAGCAATGCGCGCGACGTATTGGATAGCCGCCGTGGCCGCATGCGTTTCGAACGCAGTGATTGCCGCGAATCACCTCGATACCCCGACAGTGATCGCCGAACCGCGTGCGGACATCGGCGATCTGTTCGCGTGGATGTCACCGGATGCACGACGACTGAACCTGGTGATGGACATCGTCGGCCGCAGCTTCTCGGATCAGTTGAGCTACGTGTTTCATGTCGATAGCGGTAGGCGCTTTGGCAAGACGACGCAAACGATCACTATCGAGTGTCGTTTCACCGAGGCGCAGATCGTCGATTGCAAGGCCGGCGACTTCGATCGTGCGACCGGGGACGCAAGTCAGCTGGCCGGTTTGGCAAGCGGCAAAGGTCGCTTCAAAGTATTCGCAGGGCCGCGCGACGACCCGTTCTTCAACAATGTGAAAGGCCCGCGCGCCGGCTATCAAGCAGCTGCCGAGGCATTGGCCAATGGCACGACTCGCGACGCTGCGAGTTGTCCGCAGTTCAGTGCCGCCGACTCTGAGCGCATCAAACATGAGTGGCGCAGTACCAGTGGCGGTCCCGGAACCAATTTCCTGGCCGGCTGGCGGACGTCGGCGCTGGTGATTTCCATCGACGTCGATGCGGTCGCCAAGGGCGGCAAATTGTTAGCAGTGTGGGGCGCGACCACGAATGCGAGCAAACAACTCGATCGCATGGGACGGCCGCTGACCACCAACGCGCTGCTGGCGACGCTCGGGCCGGAGCAGGTCGCCATCGATCTGAAGGAACGTTACAACCTCGCCACGCCTGCGACCGCCGACGAATTCGTTCCTGAGATTGAAACAGGACTGGCGCTCTACGACGGCTTCGATGGCGTTTGCGGCAATCAATGGCTCGCGGATCGCTCGCGCTCGCCTGCGAATCGCTATCGAACGTTGGCGCGAGTGATGGCGGACGATCGTTTGTGGATCAACAGTTCCTCCGGTCAATGTCGCGAATACTTTGCCGTCGAGCTGGATCCGAAGACAACGGACTGCGGTGGCAGAACGCCATTGGAAGACGCGGTCGATGTTTATCGCGCCGTGCTGGTGAATGGCACGACCGCGGGGTTTGAGGATGGCGTCGATCGAGACGACCGCGAGCACTCTCTAGAGCATTTCCCGTTCCTGGCGGCGCCGGCGGCTACGGATGAGAAGGGAGCATATCGATGAGCCGCGCGACGATATTGGTGCTCACGTTGCTCGTCTCACACGCAGCGAGCGCTCACGAGTTCTGGCTGCAACCCGAACAGTTCTCGTGGCAGCCGAACGAGTCGATACCGTTGAGTCTGCTCACGGGTCATGGCGTTGAAAGCGAGCGATCGAAGATTCCGGCGCGGCGCATTCTTCGCTTGGACGCGGCGGGACCGAGCGGACAGACGCTCGATCTACGGAGCAACTTACATCTCGGCGGTGTAGCCGGCGATGCCGAGCTGACATTCGGCGCTCCAGGCGCCTATGTCGTCGTCCTCGCCACCGACAATCAGGCGCGCAGCGATCTGCCGGCCGAACGTTTCAACAACTATCTGCGAGCCGAAGGACTCACGCCCGCGCTAACGGCGCGAGAACTCACGGGGCGCACGTACGCGGAAGGATCCGAACGTTACAGCCGGCAGGCGAAGGCCATCGTGCGAGTCGGCGCGCCGGGCGATCAATCGCAGGTCACTCGGCCTCATGGTTTGAGATTGGAGATCGTGCCCGAGGTCAGTCCGTATGCAGTACCGAGATCGTCGCAGCTGCCGGTGCGTGTTTGGTTCGAGGGCAAGCCGTTACCTGGTGCGCTGGTCAAGATGAGCTATCTGGCGCGTGGTTCCGAAGCGGTGGATTCTCACATTACCGACGCGGATGGACGAGTTGTGTTCGACATGCCTTCACAAGGGCACTGGCTCCTGCACGCTGCGTGGACTCAGCCGCTGCCGAGCGCCGATGAAGCAGACTTCGACACGGTGTTCGCGAGCCTCACGTTTGGATTTGCGAACTGAGGGATCGAACATGCACACGAAGTGGAGCCTCTTTGTTTGGATCCTGGTAACGATGGTGTGGAATGGCGCTCACGCGCGACCGTTCACCGCGACGGACCTGGTCTCGGTGCGGGAAATCGGCGCGGTTGCGATGTCGCCCGACGAGCGTTGGCTGGTCTGGCATCAGCGCGAAACGGAGCTTGCGGAAAATCGAGTTCGCAGCGAGTTGTGGATGCTGGATCTGCGGCGTCCGAATGATTTACCACGATCCCTGTCGCCTGTGGGAGATCACAATGCCCATCATCCCAGCTTCTCCAGCGATGGCGCGTGGATCTATTTCCTGAGCGATGCGACGGGGATCGAACAGTTGTGGCGTGTGTCGACCGAAGGTGGATCGGCACAGCAGGTGACTGATCTGGGCGTCGCGATTGCGGGCTACTCTTTGTCTCCTGTTGGCGATCAGGTTGCGATCTGGGCTCAAACATCCACGGCATGCAATGAGCTGCCGTGCACGTTGCCGCAGCCTGTCGACAGTTGTTGTGGCAGCGGCCGAAGTTTCGACGATGCCTATGTTCAGCGCGGAGGCGAATGGCGATCACGCCAGGCGCTCTCGATGATCTATGTGTCGTATCGGAATGAATGGATGATGCCGGAGCTGCGCTCACGGATCTATGTGATGTCCGTGAACGGAGGCAAGGCGACGTCCGCGATGGATCGATGGCTCGGCGATGTGAGCGGCGAGCAAGTTGCCTGGAGCCGAGATGGCAAGACACTGTTCTATTCGCTGCGCGAGGCGGGGAGAGCGGAACGTTTCTCGTTGAATCTGGATGTGATCGCATCAGCCAACTCGACAGCGACCAATCTCACACAGTCCAACGCGGGCATCGATGCGTTGACGACGCTTTCGCCGGACGGTCAATGGCTCGCATACGTATCTACACATTCGTCCGAGCGCTGGACGCTCCAATTGCGGAATCTCTCAACCGGTGCGGTGACGTCGCTCGCGAAGGACTGGAGCGCATCAATAAATTCAGTTGTGTGGGAAGCCGACAGCCATGGCTTGCTGGTGACGGCGCGACTCGGCATGGACGAGCCCTTGTTTCGCGTTTCGCGGGATCGAGGAAAAGTGACGCGGCTGACGTCGGAAGGGCATGTCGCCAACGTCATTCCCTTGGCACAAGGTGGGGCCATATTCACGCTCGACACGATGCTGTCACCGCCGGACCTGTATCGCCTGTCGATCGCCGGCGCGTTGGAGCGCCTCACGGCGATCAATGCGAATGGACTCGCCGAGATCGATACTCCGCGTGCACAGCGTTTCGACTTCCAAGGCGCGAAAGGTGCAACTGTATCCGCATGGATGATCGAGCCAGAGGCAACGCGCGAGTCCGTGCCGACAGTGTTACTGGTCCACGATGGATCGGAAGATGAGGCCGCGAATAGTTGGTCGCGTCGTTGGAATCCAATGTTGTTTGCGGCGCCGGGCTATGCGGTCATGGGCATCGACACGCTGGCTGTAGAAGATCTGCAGCTGGGGCTGGCCGCGGCGGCCCGGCGCTTCTCAGGGATGGATGCAGCGAAAACATGCATCGCCGGCGATGGTGCTTACGGCGGCTATCTGGTGTATCGGATCGCGGGACAGTGGCCTCGGTCGCCTCGTTGTCTCATCGTGAATGGCGGTGTCGTCGATGCCGCGACTATGTCATATCAAACCGATGAGCCCTGGAGGCACGATTGGTCGAGCACGGAAAGCGCCTTGGACGAGGCGCGAGCGTGGCAAACGCCCATGCTCATTCTGCACGGAGAAAGGGACTTCCGGGTGCCTTACAGCCAAAGCGTCGCTGCCTTCACGGCTGCCCAGCGACGCCAGCTACCCTCACGACTGGTGATCTTTCCCGACGAAACAACCGGGCTGCAGGCGCCCAAGAACACCATTCAATGGTACGGCGAAGTATTCAATTGGCTGGACCGGTGGCTGCGGTGAGACTGCAGCGGCTGTGGTTGGATAATGCTAACGTAGCGCAATGCTGGAGCGTTCACGACACCCCACATGTTGACCCGCGTTGCCCTGGCCCGCGTTGCCATGATATGCGCCGTGGTCGCACTGCTGTCCGCCTGCAGCAGTTCGAGAGTGAGCGAGCCGCCGGTCGACCCGGACGTGGTGCGGGCCGAGATCTCACAGCGGCTGCCGCAGGGAGCGAAGAATCGCGAGGGCTGGGCCATCGATATTTTCGCGGCGTTCGAGGCGCTGTCCATCAAGCCGACCAAGCAGAACATTTGCGCCGTGGTCGCGGTGACGGAGCAGGAGTCGACGTTCCAGGTCAATCCGCCGGTGCCGGGCTTGCCCGAGATCGCACGGCGCGAGATCGACGCCCGCGCCGCCGGCTATAACATTCCCAAAATGGTGGTGACGGCCGCACTCAGTCTGCGTTCGTCGACCGGCGCGACGTATCTCCAACGGCTGCAGCAGGTGAAGACCGAACAGGAGCTGAGCGTGATCTTTGCCGACTTCACCGGCATGGTGCCGCTCGGCGAGCGGCTGTTCGGCGACTTCAATCCGGTGCGCACCGGCGGGCCCATGCAAGTGAGTATTACGTTCGCGGAAGAGCATGCGGAACAGAAACGTTATCCGTATCCGATGCCGGGCACGGTGCGCGATGAAGTTTTCACCCGACGCGGCGGGATGTATTTCGGCATCGCGCATTTGCTGGACTATCCGGTGAGCTACCGGGACATGATGTTTCGCTTCGCCGACTTCAACGCCGGTCACTATGCGAGCCGGAACGCGGCGTTTCAGAACGCGGTCAGCAAGGTGTCCCGAAAGCCGCTGGCGCTCGACGGCGATCTGTTGATCCATGGCTCGAAGGAGCCGAGCCGCACCGAGCTGGCGATTCGCAGCATCAGCGCCCGGCTCGACATGGACGAGCGCGACATCCGCCGGGATCTCGAGCGGGGCCAGGAGCACGAATTCGAGGACAGCAAGCTCTATCAGCGCGTGTTCTCGCTGGCCGGCGGGGTGCCGCGAGAAATGATTCCAAACATTCGCCTCAAGAGTCCGAAGATCAAGCGCAAGCTCACCACCGAGTGGTTCGCCACACGGGTCGATGGACGTTACGAGCGCTGCCTGGCGCGGAGCGGCTGAGCCATGACCTTCCAGGAGTTCTATCCCTACTACCTGGCCGAGCACAGCAATGTGAATTGCCGCCGGCTGCACTTCGTCGGCTCCACGCTGTCGCTGGTGTGCCTCGGCCTGTTGCTGGCGACGGGCAATTTGTATTGGCTGCTGGCGGGCTTGCTGTGCGGTTACGGTTGCGCCTGGATCGGCCACTTCGTATTCGAGAAAAACCGGCCCGCCACGTTTCGACGCCCGCTGTACAGTTTCATTGGTGACTGGGCCATGTACCGCGACATCCTGACCGGCAAGATCAAGATATAACGCTGGTTACCAGCGGTGATGTACGTGCGGGGCGATCTTGTCGTCGTAGATTTTTTTCAGCGCGCGCATGGTTTCTGGAGACAAGGCCGCGAGTGAGCTCGCTGCCGCGTTTGCTTGCGCCTGAGCACGTGATTTCGCACCGGGAATGACGACTGACACAGCGTCTGCCATCAGGATCCATCGCAGGGCGAAAGCAGCCATCGACGCGCCCGCGGGTACGAGTGCCCGGATCGCATCGACTGCTTCGAGCGCCACGTCGTAAGGCACGCCGGAGAACGTCTCGCCGACGTCGAACGCTTCGCCATGGCGATTGAAGTTGCGATGATCGTCGGGCGCGAACTTGGAGTCGCGGTTGAGCTTGCCGGTGAGCAGGCCGCTCGCAAGCGGCACGCGTGCGATCACCGCAACGTTGCGCGCCTTGGCCTCGCGAAAGAACAGCTCAGCGGGCCGCTGCCGAAAAATGTTGTAAATGATTTGCACCGAGGTCACGCCCGGGTACTCGATGGCCTTGAGCGCTTCCTCGACTTTTTCCACCGAGACGCCGTAGTGGCGGATTTTTCCCGAAGCCACCAGCGCGTCCATCGCTTCGAACACCTCGGGGCGGTAGTAGGCCTCGGTGGGCGGGCAGTGGAGTTGCACCAAGTCGAGGGTGTCCACGCCGAGGTTCTTCCGGCTGCGATCGATGAAGGCTTCGAGATTGGCGCGCGTGTAGCCACCGGTTGCGTGTGGCGACAAGCGACGGCCCGCTTTGGTCGCGACCACCGGTCGCGTACCTTTCCATTCCTTCAACACGTCGCGAATGATGCGTTCGGAGCGGCCGTCGCCGTACACATCGGCGGTGTCGATGAACGTCGTGCCGGCTTCGAGCGCGGCCAGCAAGGCGTCGCGAGCTTCCGATTCCGCGACATCACCCCACGATCCGCCGATTGCCCAGGCGCCAAAGCCGATGTCGGAGACGGTCCAGCCGGTGCGGCCGAAGGGGCGGGTATGCAGAGTCATGTCAGGCTTCCAGCGAGAGTAGCGAGTGGAGGAAAGTTCAGCCCTTGCGTGCGCCGAGGCGGGCCAACATCAACGAGAGTTGTTCGGGGCTGATGTAGAAATGCTCGCACACACGACCCCACAGCATCGGTGTGGGTACATTGTGGCCGCCGCGTTCCTGTTGGACTTGATTGAGCACGTACAGGACGATGCGCTCCTTGCGTGTCAGCCCGTCGCGAACATCGGGGATGTCGTCGTAGCTCACGGGCGAGCGGCACCACGAAACTCGCCGAAAGCACGACGCATCACTTCGAGCAGCACGATGGCGGCCGCGCCAACTTCCATCAGGATGGTGGAGTTCATGGCGGTCGTATGCGCGGACAGGGGCGCGACGACGTAGTGGCCGAGGCTATCGAGTCCAAGTGCGGCGTACACAGCCAGAGCCGCGAGGCCGAGGCGGCGATAGCCGCGGAAATACAAAATCGATCCGATTGCGCCAACCGTCGTCATGCCCACCCACGCCAGATAAACGCCCAGGCGCGACCATGTGTCGGGCAATCCCGGGTACTGATGCAGGAATTCGGCGTTGTGAATGAAATGAATCAGGCTCGCCGCGCCATAGGCCAGCAGCAGCGCGAGCAACCAACGATTGGCGGTAGCAGTCACGATCAGCCCACATCTTCAGTCGATGTGGGGGATTGTACCCGCGAAACGCGGCTTCAGGACACCAGCCGTAGCAGCGGGCGCGGGCGAGTGAGTTGCAGGGTTATTTCTTCATCGGCGACGTGGGCGAAGCGTCGATAGTATTGCCCGATGGAGCAGAAGAACGCGCCGATCTTGGCACACACGACTTCGTCGGCTTCGATTCGCAGCTCCTGCACGATGTGTCTCGGAGCGACGCCGAGTGCCACGACGACGCGATAGGCGCCCAACGTTCGTACTGCGCGCACGGCGGCTCGCATGGATGCGCCGGTCGCGGCGCCGTCATCGACCAGGATCACGGTTCGACGTTTCAACATCAACGGCGGGCTGTTGCCACGATACAAAGCGTCGCGGCGTTTCATCTCCATGCCTTCGCGAATGGCCTCCGAGCGGAAGTCGGGCATGTCGATATAGAGGTTGACCGCGTCGTCGTTCAGAGCGACCACGCCGTCGGTGGCGATCGCGCCAAGGGTGAAGTCGTGATGTCCCGGTGCGCCGATTTTCTGTACCACCATCACGTCGAGCGGCGCATCGAGTGCGGCGGAGATTTCCGTGGCGACTGGAAACCCGCCACACGGCAGCGCGAGCACCACGACATCCGAGCGGTTTCGATGCGAGATCAAACGTTCCGCAAGCAATCGACCTGCGTGCGAACGGTCCTCGAAACATTCCATGGCGGCAGCCCCTGGCTCTGGAGAACACAGAGTAAGCCGCAGCGCTCCTCGTGGGAGTGGAGCATTCCCGCTAATGCCTACGCGACCTTCCCTAGTCCAGGATTCAGGTGAAACACCTAGTGGAGAGGGGAACACGCTGCTCCCCGATTTGTATCAGCTCGCCATGCTCGATGCATGTTACCAACGGGGCATCGTTGCCGGAGGCGCAACCGATCGCGAGCCACGTATCACTGCACGACTTTTCGCGTCGCTATTGTCATTGCTTATTTGTCTGAGTATAAAGACGTCGTCAATCAGGGGATGACACTTCATGAAAGCGATGAAAACGGCGCTCGCCGTGGGCGTGCTGTTGATCGTGGGCGGCTGTCTGCTGGACGCACCGGATCCAACCGTCGATCCCAATACCATTACTCATAACGATCTGGCCGTGCATGACCCATCGGTCATTCGTGACAGCGACGGCAGTTTCTATGTCTTCGGCTCGCATCTGGCGGCGGCGCGCTCCACCGACCTGATGAATTGGCAATACGTCGCCAACGGCGTCGATGCTGCCAATCCGCTCTACAGCACCATCCCGGCGGCGGGCACGCAGTGGACCGGCATTCCCGGTTCGTGGGCGGCCGACGTCATCAAGCTGAAGAACGGCAAATATCACTTCTACTACAGCTTTTGCGGCGTGCCTCCCAACGGCGAATGCAACGCGCCGCGCGCCTATTTGGGACTCGCCACTGCCGATCGCATCGACGGTCCATATACAGATCAGGGAATCTTCCTACGCTCGGGAATGACGGCCGCGGAGATTGCGGCAGGCTACGGGCCCGAAGGCATCACCAGCTACGACCCGCGCATTCATCCCAACACCATCGATCCGGATGTTTTCTACGATCAGCGCGGCAAATTGTGGATGACGTACGGATCGTACTCCGGCGGCATTTTCATCCTGCAAATGGATGAGACCACGGGCAAGCCGGTGCCTGGCCAGGCTTATGGCAAGCATCTGGCCGGCGGCGATCACAGCGCCATCGAAGGCAGCTACATCCTGTACAGCCCCGAGAGTCGCTATTACTACCTGTTCGCTTCGTTCGGCGGGTTCGTCTCCACCGACGGTTATAACATTCGCATCGCGCGCTCGCGCAGTCCCGATGGACCGTATCTCGACGCGGAAGGTCGTGATCTCGCGCAGGCCAGCGGCAATTGGGACAGCATCGCGCCCTATGGTGTGAAGTTGATGGGTGGGTTCAATTTCGTCGCCGAGCCGGGCGATCGCGAGACGTCACGTGGCTATCTCTCGCCAGGACACAACTCCGCGTATTACGACGCCGCCACCAAGAAACATTTCCTGATTACTCACACGCGATTTCCGAATCGTGGCGAGGGGCACTCGATCCGCGTGCACGAGTTGTTCGTGAACGCCGATGGCTGGCTGGTCTCGTCTCCGCATCGCTATGTGCCCATTCAAGGCAAGAACATCGTCGACGCACGCGACTTGCACGGCGACTATAAATTCATCAACCTGGGCAAGGACATCAACCGTGAGGCCAAGCGCTCGGTCTACGTTTCGCTCAACGCGGACTATTCGATCACCGGCGAGGCCACCGGTCAGTATCGGCGCTATTTCGCCGAGCCCAATCGCATCAGCATTCAACTCGATGGCGTCGCGGAGACGTTCGAAGGCGTGCTGGCGTGGCAGTGGAACGAGGCTGCGCAGAAGCTCGTGCCGGTATTCACGGCCGTGTCCAGCCGCGGCGTGTCGATCTGGGGTTCGAAGCTCGAACATCGCACGACTCGCCAGGTCGTCCGGGACGTGGCGGAAAGTTTGAGCTTGCCCGCGACCATCAAGGGTGGCGCGCTGGACATGCCGTCACGTGGCACACGAGCGGCGAGCATCGTCTGGACCTCCAGCGATCCCTCGGTGATTCAGCCGGACGGCACGGTCAATCGTCCAAACGTGGGCGAGGGTGATCGCACGGTCACGCTGACGGCGACGATCACGCTCAACGGTGTCACGACGCGCCGTGAGTTCCAGGTGACGGTGCCGCAGCGACTGCCATTCAATCGTGTCGCGCATTTCGCGTTCGAGAATTCGTTGGCCGAGTCGTTGGGTAACTTCACCGGCGCGACCGCCACGGGCAATCGCCTCTGGAATCAGGGCACGGTGAGCTTTGCCGCAGGCCACGATGGGCAGGCGGTGAATCTCAACGGCGCCTCAGGTGTGTTGCTGCCCGAAGGATTGATCTCGAACTACGAATACACCGTGTCGTTCTGGATCAATCCGCGCGTGCTCAATCGATTCACGACAGCGTTCTTCGGCGCGGTCGATGAGCAAACCGATGGCGCGGGCGTGCCGTTCTCGAACCGCTGGATCAGCTTCCTGCCCGAGGGGTGGGATGGCAACACCATGCTCTGGAGCGGCAGCGACGCCTGGTTCGACGGCACCGCGCGCGAGCGCATTCCGGCGAATACCTGGAGTCACCTGGCGTTCTCGGTCAAGCGAGGGGTGGTGAGTGTTTATATCAACGGTCAGCAGAAGTTCGCGGCGGGCACGCTCACGGACTTCTTCAGCACGCGACTGGGTCGCTTCGCGCTGGGCGTGAACTATTGGGATCTGCCGTTCGACGGCGTGATCGATGAGTTGAAGGTGTACGAGGCGAGCTTGTCGGCGGCGGAGATTCGCGGCCTGGACATCGATCGGCTGTCCGGCGCGCAGTTGCTTGCGTCGGCCGCGAACATTCTCGAACTCGGCGATATCAGCGCCGTGCGCGAGGATCTGGAACTGCCGCGCACCGGGCCTTATGCATCGACGATTGCCTGGCAGTCTTCGAACCCGGCCGTCCTCAGCACGACGGGTCGCGTGACACGACCCGACGCCAGCTCGCCCGATGTGGATGTCACGTTGACGGCCACGATCACGCTCAACGGCGCGCAGATCACCAAGACGTTCGTGGTCACGGTGCGCTCGCTCGCACCGCCTACGCCGGTGGCCGCGTATGAGTTCGAATCCGGCTTGAACGATTCAACGGGCAGGTTCGGCGCTGGCGTGGTTGTCGGCAATCGCGTTCAGCTGCCGGGCGGCAATGTTTCTTTCGCGGGTGGTGTCGCGGGCAGCGCATTGGTTCTGGACGGCGCTTCAGGCGTGCGCTTGCCGGACGACTTGATCGATGACCACAGTTATTCGATCTCGCTGTGGTTGCATCCGAACGCGGTATCTCAATTCACGACGGCATTCTTCGGCTGGGCGACGGATTCGAGCTGGATCAGCGTCGTGCCTCGCGGCCCGGGCGGCACGCAGCCGACCCTGCTGTGGTCGGGCACGGCGTGGTTCGACGGCTCGTTCAACTCGTCGATCCCGGTCGGTGCGTGGTCGCACCTGGTCATGAGCGTGAATCACGGCACGCTGCGGCTGTACCTGAACGGTGCACTGGTCAACACGATGGCCAACTTCCCGGATGTGTTCACCCCGGTTCCAGCGACGCAATTCGCGCTGGGCGTGAATTTTTGGGATACGCCGTACGTCGGATTGATCGACCAGCTGAAGATTTACGACGAAGCGGTCGAGGCGGACGTGGTGCAGGCGCTCTATACCCAGCGACACTGAGGCACGTGGATGCGCGAGGGTCGTGGCCGGTGAATGCTCCTGCGACACCGGCATTTCCGACATCCATTCAGTCAGCAGGATGCCCGATCCCGAGCTTTGGAAAAGGGAACAAAGTGCCCGGGTCGCCCGTGATGCTAGGATCTCCCTGGCATCGATCAAAAAACGGGTGACCTGGTATGCGCATTGCGACGTTGGGCCTGATTGTCGCCGCGTTCACGCTCAGTGCGTGCGGCGTCAATCCCGTGACCGGCAAGAAAGAGATTCAATTCGTCTCCGAGGCCTCGGAAATCAAGATCGGCGAGCAGCAGTACGCGCCGACCCAGCAAAGCCAGGGCGGCGATTTCGACGTGCTGCCCGATCTCACCGCCTACGTGAACGAGGTCGGCCAGAAGCTCGCGGCCGTGTCGGACCGCAAGCTGCCCTACGAATTCGTGGTGTTGAACAACCCGGTGCCCAACGCATGGGCTCTGCCGGGCGGCAAGATCGCGGTGAATGTCGGTTTGCTCACCGAGCTCAAGAACGAAGCTGAACTGGCCGCCGTGCTCGGTCACGAAATCGTCCACGCGGCCGCTCGTCATGGCGCGAAGGCGCAGGAACGCGGCACGCTGCTTCAGGTGGGTATGGCTGCGGCGGCGATCGGTGCCGCTATCAGCGATGTCGATTCGAACATCGCCAACCTGGCCGTGCAGGGCGCGGGTGTCGGGGCTCAGCTGGTGCAACAGAAGTACGGTCGCGACCAGGAGCTGGAGAGCGACGAGTACGGCATGAAATACATGAAGCTCGCCGGCTACGACCCGCAGGGCGCCATCACGCTGCAGGAAACATTCGTGCGCTTGTCGCAGCAACAGGGCGGCAAGTCACAAGGCTGGATCGAAGGGTTGTTCGCATCGCATCCGCCCTCCGAGGAGCGCGTCCAGAAGAACAAGGCGACAGCGGCGCGACTCGGCACGGGCGGCGATCTGGGTAAGGATCGTTACGATGCGCGACTCAAGCCGATGCGCGCCATCGAGCCCGCCTACGACAAGTTCGAGGAGGCGATGGTCGCGTCCAGCAAAAAGGAATATGCCAAGGCGCAGGATCTGGCGACTCAAGCCGCCAAGCTGGAGCCGCGCGAAGGGCGCTTCCATGAGTTCATTGGCGAAATGGAGCTGGCGCAGAAGCGTCCCCAGCAGGCGATCGCGCATTATCAAAAGGCCATCGATCTGAATCCGGATTATTTCGGTTCCTATCTCGGCGCCGGCGTGGCGCAGTACCAGGCCGGCAACAAACAAACGGCGGAAGAATGGTTGAACAAGAGTTTCAACTTGCTGCCCACCGCGCCAGCCGCCTTCTACCTGGGGTCGATTGCCAAGGATCGCGGCGATCGGCCGCAAGCCATGAAATATTTCCAGGCCGCCGCGGGCTCGCAAAGTCAGATTGGCCAGCGCGCCGCGGCTGAGTTCGTCCGCATGGATTTGCCGCAGAACCCGGGCAACTATGTAACGACGCAGGGGCAGTTCGATGGTCAAGGCCGACTGGTCGTCGTGGTTCAGAACCGGTCGCCCGCGCCGCTGACGGGCATTCAAGTAACACCGGTGCTCGTCGATGCCGCGGGTCGAGTGGCGCGAGAAGGGTCCCCAGTAGTGTTCCGTGCGGTCGTGCAGCCGGGCCAGCAAGCAGCGGCGCAAACTGGAATAGCGAATGTCGCGCAGGAACAGTTGCCGTATCTGCGCTTCCGGGTCGACG
>JBEVKA010000216.1:0-3515 GCA_040509855.1 Steroidobacter sp. | reverse complement strand
GGTCACGGTGCGCACCGATCCGACGCGGCTGCGCCAGGTGCTCGCGAACCTGCTCGGCAATGCCATCAAATTCACCGAGACCGGCGAGGTGGGCTTGACCGTGCGCTGTCTGCAGGCGGACGCGGCCAACGTGCAGCTCGAATTCGCCGTCAACGACACCGGCATCGGCATGAGCGACGCGACGCTCGCCAGCTTGTTCCAATCGTTCACGCAGGCCGACAGTTCGACCACGCGTCGTTTCGGCGGCACGGGCCTGGGCCTTGCCATCACCAAGCAGCTGGTCGACGCCATGCAGGGAACGATCGCCGTGCGCAGTGAGCTGGGCCGCGGCTCGTCGTTCTCGATCACGCTGCCGCTGCCGATCGGCAACGCGCCGGTGCGTAAGAAACATGCCGACTTGAGCCGGCTGCGCGTGCTGATCGTCGACGACAACGCGACCAATCGGCTGGTGATGGAGCACTACGCGACGGCACTACGCATGCAGTATCGAATCGCGGCCTCGGCGGCCGAGGCGCTGAATTACGCCCAGGAAGCGCTCGCCGCCGGCAAGCCGTTCGACCTGGTGCTGCTCGACTATCAAATGCCGGAAGTGGATGGACTGTCGCTGCTGCGCCAGCTGCGTCGCATTCCAAACATCGGCGCGCTGGAATGCATCGTGCTCAGCTCGTTGGGCGACCGTCCGCCGGAGTCCGAGACGCTCGGCGTGTTCGCCTGGCTCAACAAGCCGGTGCGCATGAATCATCTCTACAGCGCGATCGCGACCTCGGCGGGACTGACGTCCAGCTGGGAACGCTATCGGCCGGAACAAACAACTGCGCGTCCATTCGCGACCGCGCAGGCAACCTTCGGCGGGCGTGTGCTGCTCGTCGAAGACAACGCGGTGAACCGGCAGTTAGCGACGCGCTTGCTCGCGACCATGGGCCTGCATCCGACGATCGCGGTCGACGGCGCGGAAGGTCTCGATAAAGTCAGCACCGAGGACTACGACCTGGTGCTGATGGATTGTCAGATGCCCAAGCTGGATGGTTATCAGGCGACTGCCGCGATTCGTGCGTTCGAAGCCGAGCGAGGCCGCCCCCGCGTGCCGATTCTGGCGATGACGGCCAATGCAATGGAAGGCGATCGTGAGCGCTGTCTCGCGGCCGGCATGGATGACTATCTTGCGAAGCCAGTGACGCGTGCCACGCTCGCTGCCGCGCTTCAGCGGTGGTTGCCTACGCCCAATGACAGTACTTTCGATCCGACGCCGGTCGCGCCTCAGCAGACTGCTGCCGCTGACACGGGTGTGGACAACGATACGCTGGCCAACCTGCGTGCGTTGTTCGATGGCGAGATCGCTGAAGTCGTCGACACGTACTTGCACGACATGCCCTTGCAACTCGAACGCATGACCAGCGCGCTCGATGCCGGGGACAACGAAACCGTGGCGAAGGCGGCGCATGCATTGCGAGCGAGCAGCCACTCAATGGGTGCGAGAGAATGTTCCGAGCTCGCGACCCAGATCGAGCGTCACGTGCGTGCCGGCGGATCCGCCGAGGAAAGCAGGTCTTTGTTGGCTCGGTTGCAAGTCGCACATGCGGCGGCCAAGCCTGTTCTGTACGCGGCGGCTCATCCTGACGGCGCCGCCGTGGCGGCGTAACGCTCACTCGGCGACGGGCGGACGACGGAATATTTCTTCGATCGATCGGGCGCTGGCCGGTTTCACGAGGTGAGCTTCGAAGCCGCACGCTGCGGATCGCACTCGATCCTCGGTCAGTCCGTAACCCGTAACGGCGATCAGTCGTGCACGCGGGACGATCTCTTTCATGCGTCGCGCGACTTCGTAGCCGTCCATCTCCGGCAGGCCGATGTCGAGCAGCGCGAATTCAGGATCGAAGTTCGCCGCCTGTTCGAGCGCTTCCTGGCCCGAATACGCGACCTGCGTGGTGTGACCGTCGAGGCTCAGGATCAGTTCCAGCGACTGCGCGGCGTCCCGATTGTCATCGACGATGAGCACGCGTGCCGTGGTTCCTTCGGCGACGGCAAGAGGTTCTGGCAGCGGAGCTGGCGCCGCTGCCCGAGGCAATCGGAAGCTGAACGTCGCGCCCATGCCGACTCCGGGGCTGGTGGCGGCGATCGTTCCGCCGTGCATTTCAATGAGCTTGCGGCACAGAGGCAGGCCGATCCCCAAGCCGCCTTGCGAACGATCCAGCGGCCGATCGTCCTGGACGAACAGTTCGAACACCTGCGGCAGCAATTCCGTGGAAATGCCTTGCCCGGAGTCCTGCACCTGGATGCTGATGAAGTCCTCGTCGCCGGACATTTCCAACCGGATCTCGCCGCCCGCGTCGGTGTACTTGGCGGCGTTGGTCAGCAGGTTGGTGATGCACTGAGCGATGCGCACGGTATCGCAGGAGACCCACAGCGGTTCGAACCATTGCATGGTGGTCAAACGATGTCGCTTCTCCTGGATCAGCGGCTGAGCGGTTTCCAGTGCCAGATCGACACAGGCCTGCAAAGGCACCAGCTCGCGGCGGATCTCGATGTGACCTTGAGTGATGCGCGCGACGTCGAGCAGATCGTCCAGCAGCCGGCTCATGTGCCGGATCTGCCGCTCGATGATGCCGAACAGCGCCTGCTCCTGGTCGCGACCTTTGAGCAGGCGGGCGAGGGCTTGCGTGGCGTTGCTGATGGCCGCCGCCGGATTGCGCAACTCGTGGCCGAGCATGGCCAGGAATTCGTCCTTGCGCTTGTTGGCCTGGTTGCGGTCGGTGATGTCGATCACCACTGCCACGCCCTGCACCGGCTGGCCGCTGTCATCGGCGACGACATTGCCGAACAGGTGCACCCACACCGTGCTGCCATCCTTGCGAATGTATCTTTTCTCGATGCTGTAGCCGATGCGCGCGCCGGCCACGACCTGCGAGGCGAGCGCCTGATCGCTCTCGATGTCCTCGGGATGAGTGATGTCCTGCCAGCGTCGGGTGTACAACTCCTCGGGCGAGTAACCCACCAGCCGGCAGAACGCGCGATTGACGTATTCGAAGCGCCCGTCGAGCGAATTGTGAGCGACGGCGACCGGCGCGTTCTCCAGCAGCACCCGATGGCGTGCCTCGCTGTGCTTGAGTGCCGTCTCGGTGCGCTTGTGATCGGTGATATCCGCCGCGGCGCTGACGATGCAATCGTTGCCGACGGGGAACAATGTTATCAGCAGGTCGGTGCCACGATAGTGTGCCTCGTATCTCACGGCGCGACGCGATTCGAGCACTTGCGCACACATCGGTATGAGTGTTTCCGCTCGATCGTGCGGGACCATGTCCGAGAGATAGCGCCCCAGCAATTCGCCGCGAGTGACGCCGAGCAGCTCCAGCGTCAGCGTGTTCGCATTCCGATATTTCCAGTTGACGATGACTCTGTTCGCATCGCGCACCGCTTCCAGCACGGTGATGGGTTCGGTGGGATGCTCGAACATCGCATGCAGCAGCGCTTCGCGTTCGGCCAGCGCCTGCGCATGTTTGTTTTCCATCTCGGCGCGC
>JBEVKA010000215.1:0-3423 GCA_040509855.1 Steroidobacter sp. | reverse complement strand
GGCGCTCGAGCGAGCCGACGGCAGAGTTGAAATGATCGACGCTATTGCTGAGATTGCGGCCCAACTTCGCCAGGTGGGTCGAAAACACGCCCAGGCGTTTGTAGAGGTCCTCGGCGAGATTGCGAATGGTCTCGATGTTTTGCGCCAACGCCATCTGCCGCCATCCGTAGGCCACGGCCTTCAACAGCGCGACGAAGCTCGATGGCGTCGCGATGATGACATCCTGACGAATCGCGTCCTCCAGCAAATTCGGCTGCTCTGCCATCGCCGCGGACAGGAACTGATCGCCGGGAATGAACAGGATGACGAAGTCCGGACTGCGCTCGAACTGGCTCCAATAGTTTTTGGCGCCGAGCTGCCGCACCCGTTCCGCGATCGCGTTGGCGTGACGGCGCATTGCCACCGCGCGCGCTTCATCGGTCGTCGCATCGACGGCTTCGAGATAAGCATCCAGCGGCGTCTTCACGTCGACCACCAGATCGCGTCCATCGGGCATGTGCACGATCATGTCCGGACGCAGGTTGCCGTCCTCGGCGCGCACGTGTACTTGTTCCTTGAAGTCGCAGTGCTCGACCATGCCGGCCAGTTCCGCGAGACGTCGCAGGGTCATCTCGCCCCATTGACCGCGCACCTCGGGTCGGCGCAGCGCGTTCACCAGTCGCGACGTTTCTTTTTGCAACGTTTGCTGACCGAGCGCGACCGATTCGAGCGAGCTCTTCAAGCTGCCGAAGGTTTCCGCGCGATCTTTCTCGATGCGCTGGATCTGCTGCTCGGTCTTGCTCAAGGCGTCGCGAATGGGTGTGAGCATGGTCTCGATCGCTTTTTCGCGCTCGGTGAGCGCGCTGACCGCCGACTGCTGATGCTGACCCAGATGCTCACGCGCCAGCTGCAGGAACAGCTCGCTGTTCGAGCGCAACGACGTGTTAGCAACCGTATCGAACGATGATTTCAATCGGTCCAGCGAATGCTCCAGCGCCGCCTTGCGCTCACGCTCCAGCTGTTCATCGCTTTTGAGCTGTGCTTTGAGCACCGCGATCTCGACGTGCAACGATTGCGCGCGTTGCCGGGCGCGCAGCGAAGCGATCAGCGCTCCCAGCAATTCGCCAATACATGCGGCGGCCAGAGCGACCAGCCAAAACGAGTCATTAGTCACCAGTCAGTAGTCCCTTCGAAGATGCATCATGTAGTTCACGGCGACGTCACTCGTGCGTCGCGCGGTGTGTCGGATCGGGTCGTAGGCGAGCCCGGCGATATCGACGACATTGAGCTCGACCGCGCGTGCCCAGCGGCTCAACTCCGAAGGCTTGATGAAACGTTCGTAGCTGTGCGTGCCACGAGGCAGGAGATTCAGCACGTACTCCGCGCCCACCACCGCCATCAGATACGACTTGAGATTGCGATTGAGCGTCGACACGAACACGTCGCCGCCAGGGCGTACCAGATCATGCAAGGCGCGCAACACGCTTTCGGGCTCGGGCACGTGTTCGAGCATTTCCATGCAAGTGACCAAGTCGTAGGCGCCGGCCGAATGCGTGGCGTGAGTTTCAGCCGCTTCGCGCACGTAACGAATCGGGAGCTGACTTTCGAGCGCGTGCAGTTCTGCAACTTCGATCGTCTGCGGGGCGAGGTCGATACCAGTGACCTGCGCGCCGCGCCGGGCCATCGCTTCGCTCAGAATGCCGCCACCGCAGCCCACATCGAGCACACGCTTGCCGCGCAGGGCCGCTTTCTCATCGATGTAATCCAGTCGCACCGGATTGAGATCGTGCAGCGGGCGGAATTCTCCACGCGGATCCCACCAGCGCTGCGCGGTGGCGTCGAAGCGGGCGATCTCGGCGGGGTCGTGATTGGAAGCGGCGGCGTTCATGTCTGACTCAGCGACCTTGATTCAATTGAGCGGCGATGCGGAGCTGCCAGAACTCGGCGCGGCGGAGCACGGCATCGATGTCGAGATGGGTGAACGCGCGGTCTCGCACCAGCATGCGACCGGCGACCCAGACATCGCTCACCTGGTCCCGCGAGGCGGCGTACACGATCTGCGCCGCCGGGTCGTATGTGGGCTGAGTATTGGGACGCGCCAGATCGATACAACACAGGTCGGCCCATTTGCCCGGCACGATCGAGCCGATCGATTCGCCCAGGCCCAATGCGCGAGCGCCGTTCAGCGTCGCGGTCTGCAGCCATTCGTAGGCGTCGATGGGCGTGGCCTTCGGAAACATGCTGCTGGCGAGCAGGGCGGCGCTGCGCAGCTCGGCCAGCAGATCGTTGTTGGTGAAGCCGCCGGTGCCGAGTGCGACGTTCACGCCATGCTCTTTGAACAGCGGCACCGGGCACAGGCCGCTGCCGAGTCTGAGATTGGATTGCGGACAATGAATCACGCTCGCACCGGCGGCGGAGACGCTCTCGATGTCGGAGGAATCCAGCTTCACCATATGAACCGCGGCGAGCAGCGGTGACAGCAGTCCGAGATCGCTCAGCCGCTCCAGCGAAGGCGCGCTGCCACGGCTTTCGTTCACGTGCATGGTGATCGGCAATTCCAGCTCATCGGCGAGGCGGCGCACTCGATAGAGCGTTTCGTCGCTCAGCGCTGCCGGTTCGACTGGAGCCAGCGCGGCGCTGATGAGCGGATCGTCGCGATAGTCGTCGCGCAGCTGCAGTCCCTTGTCGAGGCATTCGCTGGCGGATCCAGCCCACGCTGTCGGCGTGTCCTGGATCGGCAGGCCGACGCAGACGCGCATGCGTGCTTCGGCCGCGGTCTGCGCGATCACTTCAGGAAACAGATGCTGGTCGGCGAAGCAAGTGGTGCCGCTCGCCAGCGCGGCGGCGATGGCCAGGCTCGTGCCTTCGCGCACGTATTCAGCGTCGACCCAGCGTTGCTGCAGCAGCCGGATGGTGTGACTCCACAGCTCGAACGAGCCGGCGCTGACCGCTCCTTGCAGCAGGCTGCTGGCGGCATGCGTATGCGCATTGACGAAGCCGGGCAGCACGACGTGCGAGTCGCGCTCCAGGGTTTCCTGCGGGGAAAAACGCCGTCGCGCTTCGCTGACGGGCAGCACCGCGAGCACGCGCCCCTGATGAATCGCGACCGCGTGACCTTCGAGCGCCACGCCGGCAGGTTCGATCGGAATGATCCAGCGGGCCGAGAGCAGCGTGTCGATGAGTTCCATGCGAGGGCACGAGCGGAAGAGGGCGACAGTATAACTTCGACGCCCTGTTTTGGACCTGTAATGTGATATTATTCGGCACTTCCTTCGACGAGCTCCGCATGGCTGTAATCGCGCGCGAAATTTTGCACGTCAACCTCGAAGACGAGATGCGTCAGTCGTATCTCGACTATGCGATGAGCGTCATCGTCGGGCGCGCTCTGCCCGACGTGCGCGACGGCTTGAAGCCGGTTCATCGCCGCATCCTGTTCGCGATGCA
>JBEVKA010000214.1:0-7723 GCA_040509855.1 Steroidobacter sp. | reverse complement strand
GATCGCCGACGCGGCGGCGAATGCGATCCACGCCAGCGTGATGGTGAAGAAGAACAGCAGCACGCCCTGTAGCAGGGTCATGCGGGCGAAGTCGACGATCCCCAACATTTCGTACACGCCGTAGCCGGTGATGCCGAGCGTGCCGGCGAGGGCAATGGCGCGTGCAAATATTACGCGTATGGGTGCAGGTCCCAATGCGCGCACGACTGTCGGTGCGCGACGCAAGTCTTGCACTGGCATGTCACTGGGGCGTTCGAACGGCATTCCGCCGCGCACGACGTCGCGGTTCTCAGCAGGGGGAGCGGGTGATTTCAGCTGGCCGTCCATCGATATAGCCAGGTCTCCGTAATGGGTCGATTGGCTCGCAGCAGGCGCAATCTCAGCTCGACCAGATTAGCGCCGGACGGGTCGAGCTCGAAGCTCGCGCGCACGCCTTTGGTCAACGGATTGGGCTGCATCACCAGGTTGGACAATTTGCCGGTGGACGCGCCGACGTCCAGCTTCAGCCCGTCGATGGTACGCCCAGCTCCGGCGAAGTCGACTACGAAGATGCGACGCTTGCCGTCGATGGTCGGGCCGGGTCGCGTGGCGGTGGCGCGGCCCATGGCTGGCGTGATTCGCGGCGTGGCGTTCCAACGGATTCGATACGACGCATGCCACGGCTTGCCGGCCGGCAAGCTGTAGTGCGGGCGAAAGAAAGCAACCACGTTGTCGTTGGTTTCGTTCTCGGTGGGGATTTCCACCAGATCCACCGAGCCTTTGCCCCAGTCGCTGGTGGGCTCGATCCACGCGCTCGGCCGCAGCTCGTACTTGGCTTCGAAGTCGCGGTAATCGCTCATGCGACGGGATCGTTGCACCAGGCCGAACGCGCGAGGCGCGTCGGCGGTGAAGCCGGAGACCTGCAGCTCGGTCGGGTTACGCAGCGGTCTCCACAAGCGTTCGCCGGAGGCGGTGATGACTTGCAGGCCGTCCGAGTCGTGCACTTCATCGCGGAAGTCGTCGATGCGCGTGCGCTCGGATTCATCGAACAGAAACATCGAGGTCAGCGGCGCGAGTCCGATGTTGTCCAGGTCCACGCGCGGGAACAGCGTCACGTCCACTTCCATGACCGTTTCGTTGCCCGGCATGATGGAAAAGCGATAGGCGCCGGTGGTCGACGGACTGTCCAGCAATGCGTGCACGATCAGGCCCGAGGCATTGGTGCCCGGACGTTCCACCCAGAATTGCGTGAACGCGGGGAATTCCTCGCCTTGCGCATGCGCCGTGCGAATCGCCAGGCCGCGAGCCGACAAACCGTACTGACCACCCCTGGGCACGGCACGGAAATAAGAAGCGCCCTGGAACACCATGAACTCATCCCACACCGAGCGCGAGTTGAGCAGGTTGCGCACACGGAACCCGGACAGCGGCAGATTCTGGTTCAGCAACGCCTTGGGCACATGCGGGCCGAAAGAGAACAGGGAAGGCGCGCCGAGCAGGTCGCCAGCGACGCCGCTCTCGACGATGGACACCTTGACCGGCAGTTGGAACAGGAATCCCGCCGGCAGCAGTTCGAGCCGGAACGGCACCTGCTCGTTGCGCCAGATGGCGGCCTCGGCCCTGGAGCGGATGTCCCGGTATTGATCGTAGTTCAGCTGTTGCAACGCTGGCGTGCCGTCGAGCCGGCGTTGGACATAGGCGGCCGCCGAAGTGCGCTTGGCCAGGTCGATGACAGTGTTGGGAACGAACTTGTAGCGCGCGGTCCGGGCGGCCGTATCCGCTATCGGTTTGGTGGACGCCGCGCCAGCCACGCACGAGAACGTGATAGCGAGCAGCAGCAGCCAATACCTGCGCATGGTCTTCTGCGAGGCCAATGAAGGTCGCAGCTGTGAGGGGCCTGAATTCATCCTAAAGCCGATCGTTCCTGTTCAAAAACCGCTGTGCTGGGTCGTACGCGTTAGCGGAGGAAACCCGATTCGCCGGCGCATCGTCGCGCTTTGGAAGCTTCAGGTCCCTGGTCTACGCATTAACCTGTGAAACAGTTCCAGATTTCACCGTGATGGCGGAACCCGGTGCATTCGTCGTGGATTAGACGCAGCGATGTTAGTTGGTGGCGTGACCACAACAGCGCCACTTTACCAGCCACCGTATTCGTTCTGCATTCTTATCGGAGACCCGTATGTCCGACGCGCCGCGTGCCCGCGCCCTTACGCCCGTTAATCATGCGCATGTTAACAAGGATCATCGGTGGGCTCTGGTGCTGGCGGCGGGGGAAGGAAGTCGGTTACGCGCGCTGACCACTCAGCCCTGCGGGACACCGGTCCCAAAACAGTATTGCTCATTGCACGGCGGGCCCACGCTGATCGAGGATGCAATCCAGCGTGCACAATCGCAGGTCGCGCCCGAACGTGTCTGCGCCATTGTCGCCCAACAGCATCATCGCTGGTGGTCGTCGGTCGACGCGCTGACGCAACTGCCGACGCGCAACTTGATCGTGCAACCTCGCAACCGGGGCACGGCCATCGGCATCCTGTATTCCCTGGTGCACATCCTGAACCAGGATCCGGACGCGCAGGTGCTGGTGTTGCCTTCCGATCATTACGTCGCCGATGAGCATGTCCTGCAGAAATCATTGAGCGCCGCCCTCGAACACGTGGCGCAGGCGCCGGATCAGCCGGTGCTGCTCGGCCTGCACCCGGATGAGCCGGACAGCGAGCTTGGATACATCATGCCCGGTGTGCTGGATGAAATCGGCGCCCGCGCCGTTACCCGGTTCGTCGAAAAGCCCGAGCTGCCGGCCGCCGCGAACCTGATCCGCTCGGGCGGCTTGTGGAATACGTTCATCATGGCCGCGTCGGCGCGTTCTTTATTGAATCTGTTCCTGCCTCGCCACGCGCCCACCGTCATGGAAATGCAAATCATCGTCGGCGGCACGTTGCAGAACAAACACTCGGCGGCGGGTTGGCCGTCGATCGTCGACATGTATATGCGCCTGCCGGAATTGGACTTCTCGCGCGATCTGCTCGAAGGGCGCGAGTCTTCGCTGCGCGTGATGCGCGTGCCTCCGTGCGGTTGGAGCGATCTGGGGACTCCGCATCGGGTCGGCGAGACCTTGCGTCGTTTGCCCCGGCGGCAGTCGGCTTCGGAAAGCCGATTGCAGGGTTATATCAATCTCGCTGCCCAACACGCCCGTTTCGAACGTTCCACGACCGCCAGTCTCTAGAACCTCGAGCGGCGGTGATACCTCGGATGGTGCACGCCCGTGAGCGATACGTCTTTGTTGCAGTTTGGTCCGACGCTCACGGCTGATGGTGCGCGATTTCGTTTCTGGGCTCCGGGTGCGCGCCGCGTCGATCTGAAAATCGATTCCGGTGCCGGCGAGCAACTGCACGGCGAGCTGAAACCAGCGGGCAACGGCTGGTTCGAAACAATCGCGCGTGGCGTTGGTGCCGGAACGAAATATCGCTTCCGCATCGACGACGAACTCGACGTGCCCGATCCCGCCTCGCGTTTCCAACCGGGCGGCGTGCAGGCGCCCGGCGAAATCATCGATCCCAATGCATTCGCCTGGAAGCAATCCAGCTGGCGTGGGCGCGAGTGGCATGAAGCAGTGCTCTATGAAATGCACGTCGGTACCTTCACGCGCGAAGGCACTTACGCCGCGGCGATCTCTCGTCTCGACGAACTTGCGGACTTGGGCGTCACCGCGCTCGAGTTATTGCCGCTCAATACCTTTCCCGGCCGTCGCGGCTGGGGCTATGACGGCGTACTTCTATATGCGCCGCATGCGCCGTACGGACGTCCGGAGGATTTGAAACGTTTCGTGCAGGCGGCGCACGAGCGCAACCTGATGGTGCTGATCGACGTGGTCTACAACCATTTCGGCCCGGAGGGTAACTATCTGCATCGTTACGCGCCGGCGTTCTTCACTGACGAGCATCACACGCCGTGGGGAAGCGCGATCAATTTCGCCCATCCCATCGTGCGGCAGTTTTTTATTCAGAACGCGCTGTACTGGTTGAGCGAGTTTCATCTGGACGGCCTGCGTGTCGACGCCGTGCACGCCATGTTCGACGACGGCGACATGCATTTCATCGATGAGTTGGTGGACAGCGTGCAGCGCGGGCCGGGTGCCGATCGGCACGTGCATATAGTGCTCGAAAATCATCACAACGAGTCGCGGCGCCTCGGGCGCCGAGGCAAGACATTCGTGTCGCAATGGAACGATGACTTTCATCATCCGCTGCACATCCTGCTGAGCGGCGAAACGGATGGTTACTACAAGAATTTTGCCGCCGCGCCGGTGAAAGATCTGGGTCGCGTGCTCGCCGAGGGTTTTGCATATCAAGGCGAGACGTACGACGGCACACCGCGCGGCGAGAAGAGCGGTGCATTGCCGCCCAGCGCGTTCGTCAACTTTCTGCAAAATCACGATCAGATCGGCAATCGCGCGTTCGGCGACCGGCTGGCGCAATTGTCTCCGCCCGAGAAGTTGCGTGCGGGCCTGGCGATTCTGCTGCTGTCACCGCAAGTACCGATGTTTTTCATGGGCGAGGAGTACGCGGCCTCCCAGCCTTTCCTGTATTTCTGCGACTACCAGGGTGAGCTGGCGGCCGCGATTCGAGAAGGTCGGCGCAATGAGTTCGCGTCCTTCGGTGTGTTCGCCGACGAGCAGCAGCGCGAAAAGATTCCGGATCCCAATGCGCCGCGAACCTATGAGACGAGCCAGCTCGACGCGCGGGATCGCGAACGTTCGCCACATAGAGAACAGCTCGCATACACGCGCGAGCTGTTGCGGATTCGCACGGAGAAAATAGTGCCGATCATTCCCACTATCGTTGCCGGCACTGGCGTGTATGAAGTCGATGGCCAGGCGCTCACGGTGAGTTGGAACACGACGGGCAAAGGCAAGCTGGTGTTACAGGCGAATCTAGGTGATGCGCCGGCGTCGCGCACGCTTGCTGGTGATCTCTTGTTCTCGACTCATTCGACATCCGGCGGAAATCAACAACTCCGCGGCTGGGAAGTCCGACTGCTGCTGGGCGCGTCATGAGCCCGACGATGCCCGCGACCAAAGCCAAGATTCCGCGCGCCACTTATCGACTGCAGTTCAATCACCAGTTCACGTTCAACGATGCCGCGCGCATCGTTCCTTATCTGGCGAAGCTCGGCATCAGCCATGTGTACGCGTCGCCTATCCTGAAGGCGCGTCCCGGTAGCATGCACGGCTACGACGTGGTCGATCATTCGCAGCTCAATCCCGAACTAGGCACGCGCGAGGATTTCGATCGCTTCGTGGCCAAGCTGCATGAGCATGGATTGGGACTGATCGTCGACATCGTTCCCAATCATCTCGGCGTGATGGGCAACGATAACGTGTGGTGGCTGGACGTGCTGGAGAACGGTCCGGCCGCGCGCTGCGCATTTCACTTCGATATCGACTGGCGGCCCAATCGCGGCTCGATGCGCGATCGCATCCTGGTGCCGGTGCTGGGCGACTCGTATGGCATCGTGCTGGAGAAGGGCGAGTTGCAGGTCGAGTTCGATGCCGCGGCTGGAAGCTTCTCCTTGCGGTATCACGATCATCGATTACCCATCGACCCGCGTGAGTACCCACGCGTGTTCTCGCATCCGATTCCTGAGGAGCTACTGCCCGACGACGATCCTCATCGCGGCGACTTCGAGAGCTTGTTGAACAGCTTCAGCAGCCTGCCACCACGTGATGACACGTCGACCGACGGCGTGGCGGTCCGATATCGTGATAAGGAAGCTCACAAGCGTCGCCTGGCGCGGCTGATCGAGCGCAGTCCCGAAGTGCTTCAGCACATCAACGACAGCGTCAAGGCGATCAATGGCGTGTCCGGGCAGTCCGAGAGTTTCGACGCGCTCGATGCGTTGCTGGAGTCGCAGGCGTACCGGCTCTCTTACTGGCGCGTGGCGGTCGACGAAATCAACTACCGGCGTTTCTTCGACGTCAACGATCTCGCGGCGCTGCGCATGAACGAGCCCAGTGTGTTCGAGGTCACGCACAAGCTCATTTTCGAGTTGATCGAGGCGGGCAGCATCGACGGGCTGCGCATCGATCACTCGGATGGGTTGTACGATCCAGAGGAATATTTCCTGAGACTGCAGCAGCGCTTCGGCGGCGAGCCCAGCGAGCGGCCGTTGTACGTGGTCACGGAGAAAATCATCGCCGCGCACGAGCGGCTGCCCGAATCCTGGCTGGTTCACGGCACGACGGGCTATGACTTCGCGGCGCTTGCGACCACGTGGCTGGTGTGCGGCGACGAAGAAGCGCGCATGACGCGCCGCTATCGGCAATTCACCGAGAACGAGGTGAGTTTCGAAGCGCTCGCATACGAGAGCAAACGGTTGGTGATGCGGGCGTCGCTGGCTGCCGAAGTCGAAGTGCTGGCGTCGCAGCTCGATCGCATCGCTCACCTCGATCGGCGCACGGCCGATTACACTCGCGCAGCTTTGCGTGAGGCAATTCGAGAAGTGATCGCGTGCTTCCCGGTCTATCGCACATATATATCGCCGCGCGGTTTCGCTGATGAAGATCGAAGAATCATTCATTGGGCGACGGGCGTGGCGCGACGACGTAGCGCTGGCGCCGAGCTGAGCGTGTTCGATTTCCTGCGCGACGTGCTGCTCGGTGAGGCCGCGCAAGGACGGCCGGCTTCGCATCGTCAGGCGATGCTGGAGTTCGCCATGAAGTTTCAGCAGGTCACCTCGCCGGTCACCGCCAAGGGCGTCGAGGACACGGCGTTCTATCGTTACAACCGCATGGTCTGTTTGAATGAAGTCGGCGGCGATCCGAGCCGGTTCGCGGTCTCGTCCACGGCTTTGCATCAGGCCAATCTGGAGCGCGCCAAATCCTGGCCGCATTCCATGCTGGCGACATCCACTCACGATACCAAGCGCAGCGAAGACGTGCGCGCTCGCATCGCCGTGCTGAGCGAACTGCCGGATTTGTGGAAGCGCCATTTGTCGCGCTGGACACAGTTGAATCGTGGCAAGCATCGTCAGGTCGACGATGCGCCGGCGCCGGATCGCGAAGACGAATATTTGCTGTATCAGACCCTGGCGGGTCTGTGGTCGCCCGAACTGGATACGGAGACCACGATTCAGCGCCTGCAGGCTTACATGACCAAGGCCGGGCGCGAGGCCAAGCGCTCGACGTCCTGGATCAATCCGAATGCTGATTATGAAGCTGCGGTCGGCGACTTCATCGTGCAGCTGCTGAGCAATCCGGAGCGCAACGCGTTCCTGCGCGATTTCTCTTCGCTGGCGGCGACCGTGACGTTTTTCGGGCGTATCAATTCGTGGGTGACGACGGTGCTGAAGATCGCATCGCCGGGCGTGCCGGATTTCTATCAGGGCACGGAGTTGCCTGCGTTGACGCTGGTGGATCCAGACAATCGCGTGGCCGTGGATTTCGAGTCCGCGGCGCGGCGCCTCGAATCGCTCGGTGAAATTGCAGATACGAGCGCACTACTGGATGACGCAGACGGCGCGCGCGCGAAGTTGTACATCACATCGAGATTGCTCCAACTGCGCGCGGCGGAGTCACAGATATTCGCGCAGGGCTCCTATCAACCTCTGCAAGTCGAGGGCGAGCGCAAGGATCACGTGTTTGCGTTCGCGCGCGTTTGCGACGGCCGCGCTGTTGTAGTGATCGTGCCGCGCTGGAGTGCGCGGCTCATGGGCGGCGAGATGTCGTTGCCGTTAGGCGGTGTTTGGG
>JBEVKA010000213.1:0-3987 GCA_040509855.1 Steroidobacter sp. | reverse complement strand
GTTCCCTGGGCTCAATCTCACTTTTGAGACGCGAGAAGGGGTTCTGAAACATTGCTCGTTGAATAACGCCCGCAAGCTCGGCGAGCTGGGCGAACGTTTCATTCAACGCCGTCAGCCGACGTTGGAAGCGCAGATTTCCAATCTCGCGGATGAGATCGCTTATAACAATCACGACCTCGACGACGGTGTGCGCGCCGGCTTGATTACGCTCGACGAGTTGAAGCAAGTGCCGCTGTTTCGCCGTCAGTACGATGTCGTCATGGATGCTTACCCGACCGTGAACGGTCGGCGGCTGGTGCATGAAGTCGTTCGCCGCATGATTAGTTACGTGGTCAGTGACCTGATCGAAACGAGCGCAGCGAAATTGCAGGCCGCCGCGCCCGCGGAGGTGGAAGCTGTGCGCAGCGCCTCAGGCCCTTTGATTAAATTCAGCGACGCAGTCGCCGCCGAGCATCTGGAACTCAAGCAGTTCCTGCGCGATCACGTTTATCGTCACTATCGCGTCCTGCGTATGACGAACAAGGCGGACGCCGTCATCAGCAGCTTGTTCCAGACCTTTTTCGCCCGCCCTGAGTTGTTGCCGACCGAGCATCAGCAGATCGCCACGCAAATGGCGGCGGCGTCTGGCGATGCCGGCCGCGCTCGCGCCGTGGCCGACTACATCGCGGGCATGACTGACCGCTATGCCATCGTCGAGCACGAGCGCTTGTTCGATCCGGCCAAGCGCAGTTGATACAGTTGCGCCCATGACCACGCCGAAACCCCAGCTCTCCAACGATCTGTTCCTGCGCGCGCTGTTGCGTCAGCCGGTGGATCGCACGCCTGTTTGGATGATGCGCCAAGCCGGCCGCTATCTGCCGGAGTACCGCGCGACGCGTGAGAAAGCGGGCAGCTTCCTGAAGCTGTGCATGACGCCGGAGCTGGCTTGCGAAGTGACATTGCAGCCGCTAGAGCGCTTTCCGCTCGATGCGGCGATCCTGTTCTCCGACATCCTCACCATTCCGCACGCGCTCGGCCTGGGATTGCAATTCGAAACCGGCGAGGGCCCGCGCATCGAGCGGCCGGTGCGAACGCAGGCGGACCTGGAGAAGCTGGGGGTTCCCGATCCGCACGTCGAGCTGCGTTACGTCATGGATGCGGTCAGCCTGATTCGTCGCGAACTGAAAGGTCGCGTGCCTCTGATCGGCTTCGCGGGCAGTCCGTGGACTGTCGGTACATATATCGTCGAAGGCGGCAGCTCTCGCGAGTTCTCGCGCATCAAGACGATGATGTACAACGAGCCAGCGACGCTGCGATCGCTGCTTCAGCTGCTGGCCGATTCGACGCGCCTCTATTTGAACGCGCAGATCGCGGCGGGCGCGCAGGCAGTGATGATTTTCGATACCTGGGGCGGCGTGCTCACGCCATCCCAGTATCGCGAGTTCTCTCTGCACTACATGCAGAGCATCGTCGATGGACTGACGCGTGAGAGTGAAGGTCGTCGTGTGCCGGTGATTTTGTTCACCAAGGGCGCGGGCGACAAGTTGAGCATCATGGCGCAGACCGGCTGCGACGCGCTCGGCGTCGACTGGACCACCGATCTCGCCGACGCCCGTCGCATGGTGAGCGATCGAGTCGCGCTACAGGGCAATCTCGATCCCAATTGTCTCTACGCCGCGCCTGAGAAGATTCGCGAGGAAGTGGCGCGAGTGTTAGCGAGCTACGGGTCGGGCCATGGCCACGTGTTCAATCTCGGCCACGGCATCCATCCCGCTGTGCCCCCGGAACATGCCGGCGCGATGATCGCCGCCGTGCACGAGCTTAGCCCGCAGTATCATTCGAAGTGACTACTGACTAGTGACTACTGACTAGGGGCGGTAATGGTTACACATGCGTTATCTCGCTTCGGTGCGAAAGACCAGATTGGCGTCGATTAGCCACTTCTGCCCTAGTCAGTAGTCACTTCTTTTTCAGCTCATCACGCAACGCCCGCCGCAGGATCTTGCCGACGTTGGTCTTCGGCAGCTCGTTCCTGAAATAAACATGGCGCGGGACCTTGTAGCCGGTGAGCTGCTCGCGCGCGAAGTCGGTCAGCGCCTGTTCCGTCAGTTGCGGATCCTTGCGCACGACGAAGATCGCCACCACCTCGCCTGACTTCTCGTCCGGCTGCGCGACCGCGGCGACTTCGAGCACGCCGGGGTGCGCGGCGATGATGCTCTCGATCTCGTTCGGATACACGTTGAAGCCGGACACGAGAATCATGTCCTTCTTGCGATCCTCGATGAACACGTAACCGTGCTGGTCCATGCGACCGATGTCGCCAGTGCGCAGCCAGTCGCCGAACATCACCTTCGCGGTTTCGTCCGGACGATTCCAGTAACCGCGCATTACCTGCGGGCCGCGGACGCAGATCTCGCCGACCGCGTCGAGACCGAGTTCCTTGCCGTCGTCATCCCGAATCGTGATTTCGGTGGAGGAGATCGGCAGGCCGATGGCGCCGTTGAAGTCCACGCCGAACGGGTTGATACACGCGGCTGGCGAAGTCTCGGTCAGGCCCCAGGCTTGCGTGAGCACGTTGCCTGTCACACGTTTCCAATGCTCGGCCACCGATCCTTGCACGGCCATGCCGCCGCCCAACGTGATGCGCAGTGCTTTGAAGTCCACTTCAGAGAAGCCCGGCGTGTTGAGCAGCGCATTGAACAGCGTGTTCACGCCGCTGATGTAAGTGAAGCGATATTTTTTCAGCTCGCTGACGAACGCCGGGACATCGCGCGGATTCACGATCAGCACGTTCTGCGCGCCGAGCTTGACGAATACGATCCAGTTCGCGGTGAGCGCGAAGATGTGATACAGCGGCAGCGGCGTGATCACCGTGTCGCGACCGAGCTGCGCGCCAACGCCGAGCCACGCGCCGGCCTGCAGCACGTTCGCGATCATGTTGCGATGAGTGAGCATCGCTCCCTTCGCTACGCCGGTGGTACCGCCCGTGTACTGCAGGAACGCGATGTCGTCGTGATTGGTCGCGACCGGCTCGAACGGCAGGAACGTGCCCTGCTCGAGCACATCGTTGAAGCGCAGCGCACCCGGCAGCTCCCAGTGCGGCACTTGCTTGCGCACGTGACGCACGACCAGGTTCACGACCAGCGACTTCGGCCAGCCGAGCCGGTCGCCGACGCCGGTGACGATGACGTGCTTCACCTGCGTGCGCGCGATCACTGCATCGAGCGTGTGCGCGAAGTTTTCCAGGATCAGGATCGCCTTCGCGCCCGAGTCGCTCAGCTGATGCTCGAGCTCGCGCGCGGTGTAGAGCGGGTTGGTATTGACGATCGTCAATCCGGCGCGCAGCGCGCCGAACAGCGCGACCGGGTACTGCAGGACGTTGGGCAGCATGATCGCGATCCGGTCGCCGCGTTGCAGCTTCGCGCCCTGCTGCAGCCACGCAGCGAAGTCGCGAGCGTCGCGATCGAACTCGGCATACGTCATCGTGCGCCCGAGGCTCGTGTACGCGTCGAGCTCCGCGAAGCGGCTACAGCTGCTTTCGAGCAGCTCGGTCAGCGAGCCGTATTCGTTCGGATTGATCTCCGCCGGCACGCCGGTCGGATAGTGCTTCAGCCAGACCTGGTTCATTTTTTGAGTACTTGCTGCAGAGCCGGCCACAGATTGTCGAGCAATCGCGGCTGGGCCGCGGCCGTCGGGTGGATGCCGTCGGCCTGCATCAGCTTGTCGTCCAGCGCGACCCCGTCGAGAAAGAATCCGACCAGCGGCGTGCCGTACTGGCCCGCCAGCTCGCCATATAGTGCATGAAACGCGTCCGCATAGGCGGCGCCGTAGTTCGGCGGCATGCGCATGCCGATCAGGACCACCTGGGCGCCGGCGTCCTTCGAGCGCTCGATCAGGAACTGGAAGTTCTCGCGCACCTGGCGCAGCGGCAGGCCGCGCAGGCCATCGTTGCCGCCGAGCTCCAGGATCACGACCGCCGGTTTATGCAGCTCCAGCGCGCGCGGCAGG
>JBEVKA010000212.1:0-11431 GCA_040509855.1 Steroidobacter sp. | reverse complement strand
AGAGCTGCTGGCCCTGGGCCTTGCAGGCGGCGAGTACGACGCGTGGCTGATTCTTATCAATGATGGCGATCAGTTTGGCAGTGGCTTCGTGGACGTGAATCCCAACTCGAAGATACCGGCGCTGGTCGATCGTTCGGGGCCGGAGCCGATTCGAGTGTTCGAGTCCGGTGCGATCCTGCTCCACCTTGCCGAAAAGTTTGACGCGTTCCTTCCCAAGCAGCCGCAGGCACGAGCGGAATGTCTCTCGTGGCTGTTCTGGCAGATGGGCAGCGCGCCGTATCTGGGCGGTGGGTTCGGGCATTTCTATGCGTATGCGCCGGCGAAGTTCGAGTATCCGATCGATCGTTACGCCATGGAAACCAAGCGGCAGCTGGATGTGCTAGATGGACACTTGGCACAGCATGAGTATCTCGCGGGCGACGAATACACCATTGCCGACATCGCCGTGTTCCCGTGGTACGGCGGGCTGGTAAAAGGTTGGCTCTACAGCGCCGCGGAGTTTCTATCGGTGCACGAATATAAGAACGTGCTGCGCTGGGCGGACCTTCTTCTCTCAAGACCCGCTCTCGTTCGCGGACGCATGGTGAATCGGATCAGCGGCGATCCGGCAGCTCAGCTGCGAGAGCGTCACGACGCGAGCGACTTCCAGCTCAAGACTCAGGATAAGATTGCCGGCAACTCATAAGAGACGCCGACGACATGCCTCGCTACGTTGCCTTCCTTCGCGGCGTGAGCCCGATGAACGCGAAAATGCCCGAGCTGAGGCGGGCATTCGAAAAAGCGGGCTTCACTAACGTGAAAACCCTGCTCTCCAGTGGCAATGTCGTATTCGACTCTCGCGCCAAATCAGAAGCGGCGCTGGCACGCCAGGCCGAGAAGGCGATGCAGGAACATCTGGATCGCACCTTTCTCACCATCATTCGATCGACTCAAGCTTTGCGTGAATTGATCGACGCCGATCCGTATGGTGAATTCCGGCTGCCGGCGAAGTCGAAACAGGTAGTGACGTTTCTTCGCTCAGTGCCAACAGCAAAGCTATCGCTTCCGATCAAATTGAATGACGCGAGGATCCTGGCCGTTCGCGGCCAGGAGGTGCTCGTATCGTATGTGCCGACTCCGGGCTCGCCGGAGTTCATGCGGCTCATCGAAAAGACCTTCGGCACGGATATCACGACGCGAACATTAGACACAGTAAAGAAGTGCGCGATGGCATAACGCATTTCGGCACTATCAATGGCTGCCGCAGTGCTGCGTTTCGCACGGGACACCATCTCCATCACCATCCATTTGTGTGCCCGAGCAGTGTTTCAAATAAAACATCGCCTCCTCGCAGGACGACATCTGCACACAACGGGTTTTTCCCTCGCACCGAAACTCGGGCGGACGCTCCACGAGCAACGTATCCGTCTCCATCTGGTGCGCAGGCATGAGAGTGTCTCTTTCTTGCTTTTTCGAGAACCACGCGACCGCCGCGATGATCGCGCCCAGTAGGGCAATGTTTTTTAGTGTCATGGCTACCCCTTTGGCGGCGGTGGAACCGTGCACTAGCAGTGCGACCCGCGCCACTGGGGCCACGGGCAACTCGAATCGCCGGTGCTAGCGTTGGCCGCCTTTATTTATGCGTGGCCGTTGTTCGATTTGTTTCGGCCGCTGGCGTTGATATTCGTCCATCGTCAATTGGTTGATTTCATCCACGCCCGGCATGCCTGCGACGCGCATCCAGGTGACGACCGTGTAGCGGCGACCTTCGGTCACGGGCTTCACCCCGTGAATATAGTTGTGATCGGAGGGAAAACAGACCAGCGTGCCGGCTTCGGGTTTGATGAGTAGATTCAGCTTCGGGAAAAACAGCTCGCCGCCGTCGAAGTCGTCGTTGAGAAAATAAACCACGGACAGGTCGCGATCCAATGTCTTTTCCCACAACTCCAGGCCGTCGTCATCGGTATAGAGCGTCTCCGCATCGACATGCGGAATGTAGTGTCCGCCTTGGCCGTAGTGCAGCAGCTGCAGCGGCTCCCAGTCGCGAATCTCGACGTCATAGAACGGCTCGACGAATGCGCCGACGCCGGCCTTGGTGATACTGCGCAGCTTGCGAGTGATGGTCGTTGTTTGATGCAGGTGATGAGTATCGCGGATCTCTTTGTTGACTACCCACTCCACACCTTCCGCCGCTGCATCCTCAGCGAAGTTCGACACAGCGGACTGCTCCATCCGCGCCTGCCGAACATAACGCGTCAATGCTTCCAGCTCCGCCAGCGCAATGGCGTTGGGTTGAATCAGGATGTTGTCGCGCAGGTTCATCTTGGCGACGAGTTTAGACGATCGAGCATTCTGGCTTCAGCACAGTCGTAATATGCTCTCGATGAAAGGAGACTGTATGTCGTTAAGAGGAAGCAAAACCTTTCGCGCGGTGGCCTACCTGCTGGTCGGGCTGGCCATATTCTCGGGCATCGCTGCGATCGTGCAGCGGGCCTTGTCGGCGGGCGGGTGGAACGAAGCCTATCGGTCGAGCACGCTCAAACCATGGACTAACGGGGGCGCGTTGATACTGTTTGCCTTCATGGCGCTCATTGGCCTGGTGTGGCTGTTTTTCTTTCTCCAACGCCGCTGGCGAGAGCAACAGGACGCGCGCCGACTCAAGGTGCAACGAAACCGCACCCCTGCGGCTTGAACACCCGTTCGGTCGAAGCCGGATACTTAACCAACTTCTCCGCCGGCCTCCTCGGCCGCCGCACCAATTCCCCACCGCAGTTCGGACACTTCCCGGCCAAACGCGTCTCCGCACAGTCCTCGCAGAACGTGCATTCAAACGTGCAAATGCGCGCCGCCATCGAGTCCGGCGGCAGATCGACGTTGCAACATTCGCAATTGGGTCTCAGCTGTAGCATGACGGCCTCCAGAATCGGGGAGTAACGTTACACGCAAGTTGTGAAACACGCCGCCGCGGGACGGACACGCAGCGGACGGATTCGGACATCGCAGCGAAGGCTAAGGACCACTTTGATGTCCGTTTCGCAGGCGCTCTTCATCCCACTTTCGCAGCATCCGCCGCGACACCAGTAGATTCTTCGCAGGTAGCACCAGGGCGGACTCGAACGGCGAGAGAACGATCGTGGCAAGGATCACTGGCATCCACCCGACAGTGGCCGATCTCGGATTGATGGCGCGGCAAGCCTTGTGCACAGAGACGGTGTAAACCAGCACCGGCGGCACTGTCAGCAAGACCATCCAAAGCGACGTCGTGATCGTCACATTCGCGGAGTCGGTGGCCGCGAAAGCGCACGTCGACATAAGCCAGCCGACGTGGACGAGATATGCCTGGACCAGACGTTTATGCCTCACACGGAGGCGTTCAATTTTCAGTTCGGACTCATCGCGCACGCGAGCCTGCTACTCCCGGGTTCCAACCCCCCGATACAACAACCAGACACAGCTCACATACAGCACCACCGCCGACCCGAGCATGATCGAATACGCCAGGCCGACATTCACATCCGACACGCCCAAAAACCCAAATCGAAACGCATTCACCATGTAAAGAATCGGGTTCGCGTGGGAGATGCCCTGCGCCCAGTCCGGCAGCAGCTTGATGGTGTAGAACACGCCGCCGAGATAAGTGAGCGGCGTCAGTACGAACGTGGGAATGAAGGAGATCTGGTCGAAGTTCTTGGCGAATACCGCGTTAATCATGCCGGCGAGTGCGAACACCACCGAGCTCAGCAGCACGGCGGAGATCACCACGCCGATGTTGTGAATCTTCATGTGAGTGAAGATCAAAGTGATGATGGTGACGACGCCGCCGACGATCAGGCCGCGGACGATGCCGCCCATCACGTAGCCCGCGACGATCAGCCAGGGCGGCAACGGCGAGACCAGCAGCTCTTCGATGTGCTTGCCGAACTTGGCGCCGAAGAACGACGACACCACGTTGCCGTAGGAATTGGTGATGACGGACATCATGATGAGACCGGGCGCGATGTACTGAATGTAGGTGTAGCCGCCCATGTCACCGATGCGGGCGCCGATCAGGCTGCCGAAGATGACGAAGTACAGCGTCGCGGTGATCGCCGGGGGCACGATGGTCTGGCCCCAGATGCGGATGATGCGATTGAACTCGCGGATGACGATGGTGTTGAAGCCGACGATGTTGGTTTTGACTAGCATGATGAGGAAGCGGTTAGCGGTTGGCGGTTAGCGGTTAGCGGTTAGCGGTTGGTAAAGAGGCACGGCGGTGAAGGTGATGCATGTCGGTTCTGACTAACCCCCAACCGCTAACCGCCAACCGCTTCCTTCTGATTCACCAGCCGCATGAACAGCTCTTCCAGCCGGTTGGTCTTGTTACGCATCGATAGCACGTCGATGCCCGCCCCGCTGAGGCGCGAGAAAATATCGTTGAGGCTCTGTTCCTTAGAGACCTCGATCTCCAGCGAATGATCGTCCGGCATGTGGACGGTGTAGCCGGGCAGCTCGGGCGCCGCCGTGATCGGATTGCGCAGGTTGAAAACGAACACCTCGGTTTGTAACTTGCGCAGCACGCGGCTCATGCGATCGTTCTCGATGATGCGGCCCTTGTCGATGATGGCGACGTTGCGGCACAGGTTCTCCGCCTCTTCGAGATAGTGCGTGGTGAGAATGATGGTGGTGCCGGCGACGTTGATGTCCCGCATGAACGTCCACATGGTGCGCCGGACTTCGATGTCCACGCCGGCGGTCGGTTCATCGAGGATCAGCAAGCGGGGCTCATGCATCAGCGCTCGCGCAATCATCAACCTTCGCTTCATGCCGCCGGACAACGTGCGCGACACCGCGTTCCGCTTTTCCCACAACTGCAGGGCGGTCAGATATTTTTCCAGTCGCTGGGAAGCGACGTGGCGTGGAATCCCATAGAAGCCGGCCTGGTTCAGCAGGATGGTGGTGACGGTCTCGAACTGATTGAAATTGATCTCCTGCGGGACCAGCCCGATACAGGATTTGGCCACCGCCAGATCGGTATCGATGTCGTGGCCGAATACATGAACTTTGCCGCCCGTTTTATTGACCAACGAGGTGACGATGCCGATCGCGGTGGTCTTGCCGGCGCCGTTGGGGCCGAGCAGCGCGAAGAAGTCGCCCTCTTCGACCGCGAGGTCGATGCCTTTGAGCGCCTGAACGCCGTTCTTGTAGGTCTTGCTCAGCTGTTGGAACGTGAGTGCGTGCATGGCGTCCGGGATGACGGTCGGGGCGGCGAGGGTATTGATCGGAGGGGGAAAAGTGGCTGCGAAGGGTATCGGTACGCCGCCGGCCCAGCAAGGCGCGGGGAGTCAGCAATGAAATGCCTCCCAAGACCTATTGCAGGACGGACTCGAGACAGTTGGATGACATCAGGACGTCGTCATGGCGCCGGCCCGGGACTGCGGGTTTCGGGGCATCCGCGTGGCTTGACGGCGCGAATCCAGGGCGCATCATGGCGCCCGAGCCTTTAGGCGCAATTTCCGCATGTACACGAGCTTTTTCGGGCTGAGCGAGAAGCCCTTCGCGATCACTCCAGACCCCCGCTACCTCTTCATGAGCGAGCGGCATGCGGAGGCGCTCGCGCATCTTTTGTACGGCATCACCGAAGCTGGCGGCTTCATTCAGCTGACCGGCGAGGTCGGCACCGGCAAGACGACCATCGTGCGCTCGCTGCTGGAACGCATGCCCGGCCATGCCGACGTCGCGGTCATCCTCAACCCGCAGTTAACGCCGGTCGAGTTCGTGCTGACGATTTGCGAAGAGCTCGGCATTTTCATGCGCGACGAGGATGCAGCCAGCATCAAGGACCTGGTCGACCTGCTCAACCGTCGCCTGCTCGAAGCGCATGCCAAGGGCCGCCGCGTGGTGGTGATCGTCGATGAGGCGCAAAACCTCACGCCCGCGACGCTCGAACAAGTGCGGCTGCTGACCAACCTCGAGACCGGCTCGCAGAAACTGTTGCAGATCATCCTGATCGGCCAGCCGGAATTGCGTGAAGTGCTCGATCGCGTCGAGCTGCGTCAGCTGGCCCAGCGGATCACGGGCCGCTATCACCTCGCGCCCTTGTCCCGAAGCGAAACGGCTTCGTACGTGAATCACCGTCTGAAGGTGGCCGGCTCCAGCGTAGAAATATTCACCGGCGCGGCGTTGCGTGAAGTGCATCGCCTGACTGGCGGCGTCCCTCGCATCATCAATGTGATTTGCGATCGCGCGCTGCTCGGCGCGTTCACGCAGGAACAACATCACATCGGCGCCGGCATGATTCGCGAGGCGGCCAGCGAAGTGTATGGACGCTCGTTCAATCCGCCCTGGTTCAAAGTGCTGTGGGGCTCGGCCGGCGGCGTCGCCGTGTTCGGCCTGGGCCTGGGAATCTGGCAGCTGTTGCCGGCCGATCCGGCGGAGAGCGAGTCGTTTGCAGATGTGTCGCCGCCCGCTATCGAAGCAGCACCCGCTGCGACAATAGCTGCTACACCCGATCCAGCGTCGATCATTCAGGTCGCGATGACGCCTCCGCCGCCACCGGCCGCGCCGAGGCCGCAAGACGTCGCGGAAGTGCTGCTGGAAAAGCCTGGCATGACCAACACCGAAAGCGCGTTCGGTCAGTTGCTGTCGTTGTGGGGCGGCAAGCTCACGCCACGCAACGGCCGTCCGTGCGATCAAGCCAAGCGGCAAGGTTTGCAGTGTGTGTATCAGACGGGCTCGTGGGCCCAGCTGCGTACGCTGAATCGTCCCGCCATCCTCACGCTCATCGACGACGAGGGCAACGCGCATCAGGTCGTGGTATCGGGGCTGGTGGGCGACACCGCGAAACTCAACCTGCCGGATGAGACGAAGATGGTATCGATCGCATCGCTGTCGCGACTGTGGTCGGGCGATTACCTGGTGATGTGGCGGCCGATTTCGTCTTCCAAGGCGCTCGCGCCCGGCATGCGAGGCGATGGCGTGCGCTGGCTCCGTCAGCAGCTCTACACGGCGCGGGGCGAAGCCGAAGCCACCCCGAGCGATTATTACGACGAGGATCTGGTGAAGATGGTCGAAGAGTTCCAGCGCCAATACCGGCTGAACGTGGACGGTATCGCCGGCGTGCAGACCCAGATCGTGCTCGACGCGCTCGCCAACAACGGCGGCTCGCCGCTCCTGATCGCCCGCTCGGGCTCGGGTCGGGGAGCGTCCTGATGAGCTTCATTCTGGACGCGCTGAAGAAGTCCGAGAACGAACGTCAGCGCCAGGCCGGCCCCTCGCTCGCCGATGTCACAATCGTTCGCCGCAAGAGCGAGCGGCCGTGGTGGGCCGTGGGCGTGGCCGCTTTGCTGGTCGTCAATCTCGGCGTGCTCATGATCGTGCTGATGCGCGATGGCGACGCGAAATCGACGGCGCCGCCCGCTCAGGCCGCGCCCGCTCCACAACCGCAGACCTACAGCGCACCCGCACAGCAGCCGCCGGCCCAGACTTATCAGCAACCGGCGTATCGGCAGCCTCAACCGGCTCAAAGCTACGACCCGCAGCTCGCCACGGATCCTTCCGTGCGCTCGCTGGCCGATGAAGCCGGTGCTGAGTACGATCCTTACGCCAACGAGCCCCCCAATCCGAGCCTCGCCGGCGCGGCCGCCGTACCGGAAGGTCCGCCGATGGTTCGCCGGATCGAACCTCCTTCCGTCGCGCCGCTGCCTTCAGCCGCCGTGTTCGAGGCTCGCGCCAATGCGAATGGCGGCTCGGTACAGAGAAGCGGCGAAGTACTGCCGACGCTGAACGATCTCACCGCCAGCGGCACCAATCTGCCGGAACTGCACCTGGACATTCACGTGCATTCCCAGAACGCCGGCGAACGTTTCGTGTTCGTGAACATGCGTAAATACCTGGAAGGCGAAACGCTCAAGGAAGGGCCGAGCGTGGAGCGCATCACCGCCGACGGCGTGATCCTGAATCAGCGCGGTCTGCGGTTTCTGCTGCCACGGCAATGAGGTAGTTGTGGCTCGCGGTTAGCGGTTGGCGGTTAGTTGGAAGCTCAGTGGGGCCACCGCCATTGAATCCTTGCCGCACCCGATTCCGAACCATCCGCTAACCGCCAACCGCTAACCTCTTCCTCCTATGCCTCGCCCAGTCCTGGAACTGAATGGTGCCCGTCTCAGTCGCCTGTTGCGCGCCGGCATTCAACGACTGCTGGCCGACCAGGAACATCTGAATCGGATCAATGTGTTTCCCGTGCCGGATGGCGACACCGGCACCAACATGGCGATGACCATGCACGCCGTGCTGGCGAGCTTGCGTCGCGACGCCAACGATCACGCGGGCAGCACACTCACGCGGGTCGCTGACGCCGCGCTCGACGGCGCACGCGGCAACTCCGGAGCCATCCTCGCGCAGTTCCTGCTGGGCATGGGCGACAGCGCCAGCACGCACGCTGCTTTATCAACAGTTCAGTTCGCCAACGCCGTAACGACGGGGGCGAGCTATGCGCGAGACAGCCTGACTGAGCCTCGCGAAGGCACCGTGCTCACGGTGATCTCCGATTTCGCGGCCGAGACGGCTCGCCTTGCCACCGATGGCGCTCAGGATTTCCTCGGCCTGTTCTCACAATCGTTGGCTCGGGCGCGTCGCTCCTTGCAACACACGTCCGAGCAACTCGCGGAGCTGCGCGCCGCGCGAGTCGTCGATGCTGGCGCCAAAGGTTTCGTCGACCTGCTGGAGGGCATGACGGACCATTTGCATCGTGATGTCGACGCCGAGCCGGTCGAAATAGCCACGGCTCACATCAGCGCCACCGAGGCCGCGGGCGAAGCTCACGATCTGTCACATCGCTTCTGCACCGAGTGCACCATCAGCGGCTCGAACATCGATCGACGCAAGCTTCGCGAACAACTTGCCGCTCTCGGCTCGTCACTGGTGCTGGCCGGCACGCCTCGCAAATCCAAAGTTCACATTCACGTCAACGATCCGTCGGAAGTGTTCCGCATCGCTGGCCGCTTCGGCTCGGTGACCGGCCAGAAAGCCGACGACATGCAACGTCAGCAGCAGTCGGTGCACGTGCGCGGGCGCAAAGTCGCGATCGTCACCGATTCGGTCGCGGATATTCCCGAGGACATGCTCGATGAGCTCGGCATTCACACGGTGCCGCTGCGAATTCATTTCGGCGAGCAGAGTTATCTCGACAAGAGCGGCATGTCGTCCGAAGAATTCCTGACCGAGCTGCAAAGGAACAAGGCGCATCCGAAGACATCGCAGCCGCCGTCCGGCGATTTCCGCCGCCAGTTCGAATTCCTCGCCACTCACTTCAATGGCGTCATTTCCATCAACGTCGCCAGCAAGGTCAGCGGTACATACAATTCGGCGCGCACGGCGGCGGAACGAACCAGGATTCGCGATGGCATCGAAGTCGTGGACTCGGGTAACGCGTCGATCGGCCAGGGCCTGCTCGCGATCTACGCCGCCGAACTGGCCGCGCAAGACAACGACATCGGCGAAGTCGCCGCGGCCGTGCGCAAGATGATTCCGCTCACGCAAACCTACGCTTTGATTGGATCTCTCGACTACGCTGTCCGGGGCGGACGCGTCAAACCGTCTGTAAAGTCAGTGGCGAATTTCTTGCGGCTCACGCCCATCCTCACCACGCACCAGGATGGTCGGATCGCGCCCGGCGGCACGCTGTTCGGTCGCGGCCATCTGCAAGATAAGTTCGTGCGTTTCATGACCAAGCGCATGGATCCGCAGCAGTCGTATCGCGTTGGTATCGGCCATGCGGGCGCCGAGGCAAAGGCGATCGAGCTGCTCGAACGTCTGCGGCTGGCGCATCCTCACATCCGGTCCTCGTTCATCATGCCGGTTGGGAGCACCTTGAGCGTCCACGGCGGGCCGGGAACGCTGGTGGTCGGCGTCCAGCCCTACCTCGATGAATGACTCCAACCTCTAGACGCTCATCTATCCGTTGACACAGTGTCAACGCGGGCGCATCATCGCGTCCATGTCTTACATTGCCGATCGTCGCCAGGAAGAGAAGGACCGCCGCCGCAACGAGATTGTGGATGCGGCCGAGAACCTCTACCGCGAAGTAGGCTGGGAAGACGTCACCATGGACAGCGTGGCCCGCAATGCGCGGCTCAGTCGCGCGCTGGTGTATGTGTACTTCAAGGACAAGCGTGAATTGCACTTCGCCATCGTCGAGCGGGCGATGCAGGTGCTTCGCTCGCGCTTCGAAGATGCCAGCTCACGCGCTCGCACGGGCATCGACCAGATCGAAGGCATCGGCCGCGCCTACATGGCCTTCGGCCTTGAATATCCTCATTATTTCGACGCCTGCGCGCGGTTGGAATTGCGCGCCATGGGCAGCCCGGAGCGCGATACTCAAGAAAGTGCGGCGCTGGAGATGGGCAAGAAGATCCACGAGGTCGTCGTTGCCGCGCTTCAGGCAGGACAGCGCGACGGCACGATTCGCGCGGACGTTGGCGATCCCGAAGTCACTTCTCGTGTGCTGTGGGGCTTCACCCATGGCCTGCTGCAGATCGCGCTGACCAAGGCGCAGCCGCTGGCAGAGGTGGGAATCAGTGTCCCGCAGCTGACCCAGCAAGCCATCGACCTGATCCGTTACACATTGGCCGGCGCGAAGGCGTGATTGGCCGGCGAGCGCTGGTTTTTATTTGCCCAATTTTTGACACTTGTCTAACGACTGAACAACTGATGAGACTCATGGCTCACGGAGCGACGAAGCAATGAACTGGCTGCGAAATCTGGCCCCTCCGCTTGTGGCCCTCGTCCTGAGTTGTGCCGCGTCGGGCACCAGCGCGCAGCCCGTGACTGAAGGCGAGTTCGACACCGTCGTCGAGGACTACGTCGCCGAAGGTCTGCGCAGCAACTTGTCTCTGCAGGGCCAACATCTGGAAGTGGGGAAGGCGGCGCAGGCGCTGGCCGAGGCGCGTGCGAAATTTTTCCCGCAAATGTCACTGGAAGCTCGGTACACACGTGCCGAGGGCGGACGTGACATCAACGTGCCGTTTGGCACGGCATTGAATCCTGTCTATTCCACGCTCAACGAACTGCTCGTCGCGCAGGGCCAGCCGGCACGCTTCCCACAGATTTCAGATACCACCATTCCCTTCCTGCGCTCCGAAGAGCAGGACACGCGAGTGGTGGTCCGCCAACCTATCTATGCTCCCGCGATTCCCGCTGCGGTTCGTGCTCAGCGCGCGTTGCTCGATGCGAGTAGCTTCAATCGCATGGCCGTCGCGCGAGCGTTGCGACGAGACATCACAGTCGCATACGTCGATTGGCTCAAAGCGCGCAGCTCGGTCGAGATAGTCGCCGCCAGTGAATCATTGCTGCGTGAAAACCTGCGCGTCAACGAATCGCTCTTCAGCAACGGCAAGATCACCGAAGACCTGGTGCTGCGAGCGAAAGCCGAAATGCTCGATGTCGAGCAACAGAAGCGCGACGCGCAGAATCTCGCATC
>JBEVKA010000211.1:0-5839 GCA_040509855.1 Steroidobacter sp. | reverse complement strand
GCCGACTCCTGCCGCATTGGAGGACGATGCCTCTATCCGCGTGCTGGTGGCCGAGGACAACGCGGTGAACCGCCTGCTCGTGAAACGAATGTTCGAAAAACTCGGCTGTCGCATCGACCTGGTGGGCAACGGTCGCGAAGCCGTCGACCTGGCGAGCCAGCTTCGCTACGACATCATCTTCATGGATTGTTTCATGCCCGAGCTCGACGGCTACGGCGCTTCGCGCGAGCTGCGTGAGTTGGAGCAAACCGAGCATCGCGTGCCGATCATCGCCCTCACCGCCAACGCCATGGCCGACGATCGCGCCAAGTGCATCGCCGCCGGCATGGACGACTATCTCAGCAAGCCTGTGAACATCGACGATCTGCGCAAGACGTTGCAGCGCTGGGTGTATGACGCGCGCACGCCCAAGGTTACAAACCAATCAACCGCTGCTTGACGTCGCGGCCTGATGATCTTCGATCACCTGGTGAACGAAGCGCAGCTTCTCAATCGTCGGATCCGACAGCTCGAACGGATACGCATCCTGCTGACCAAGACTGCGGTTCAAACTGTTGAGCACGTAGGTCACTGAGAACCACGCGTCGATCACCGCGTCGAAACGGCGCCTGCGCAGTTGCTTCGAGTCGGACTCCAGCAACGGATCGTTGGGATTACGTGGTCGGAGCGTCAATCCGCAACTCACCGCGGTCTCGGTGACATCGATCATGTGCAGATAGTGCGCCCAGTTCTCGGCCCAATCCTCCCAAGGATGACTGCTGGCATAGGCGCTGATGAAATTGGTTTGCCAGTCGCCAGGCGCGCCCTGTTCGTAATGTCGCTGCAATGACGACGCGTAATCCTGCTGCTCGTCGCCGAACAGCGCGCGAAAGCCTTGGAGATTTTCGGTGTTGGATATCAACCGATCCCAGTAGTAGTGCCCGCTCTCGTGGCGGAAGTGCCCGAGCAGCGTGCGATACGCTTCATGCAAATTGGCGCGACGCTGTTCGCGAATCGCATCGTCTGCCTCGGCGATGTTGATGGTTATCAAGCCATTGGCGTGCCCGGTGAGCGCCGGCTGGTTGGGCGTTTCGGCGCGAAACTCGAACGCCAGTCCATGCTGGGTGTCGGCTCTCTTGCTCAACAACGGCAGCTTCAGCTGTTGCAGGGTGTAGACCAGCCGTCGCTTGGCCGTTTCCAGTTTGAACCAGGCCTGGCGATGATTGTTGTCGGCCAGCTCCGGCGTGAACTGGGTCAAGCGGCAGGACACACACGCTTCATCATCGTCTCCGACCGGCACCGCCCAGTTGCAGACGTTGTTCTGGGAATAGTTGATGCACAGTCGATAGTTCGACTCCGCATCCTTGCTGCGATAGATCCACGCACCATTCTGGCCGGCGTCGAGCGCGCCCATCGATTGCCGATCAGGCAAGTAAGCGAGCAGCCGCCCGCAATTGACGCAGCTGACGCTCTCGAAAAAGACGACCTGGTCGCAGTGATTACAGTGAAAGTTCTTCATCCGACAGTAACGGCCGATGCGTGCGAAGGTTGCATCGGCTCGCCGTTCTATTTTCTAACGGCGTGGCCAGCGGCGAGCGCGTTACAGGCGAGTGACGACGGGGTCGAGCGGTGCTTCCACCAGCGGACCCGGTGTGCCGATCGTGCCGAGATAAACCAACCCGACGATGTGATCTTCCGGCGCCAGCCCCGCCAGCGCCTTCACGCCCGTGTCATACGCGGCTGCGCCCGTCTTCCACATCGCACCATAACCGAGCGCATGCGCGGCGAGCAGCATGTTCTGAACGGCTGCGTGGGCAGCGCCGACCTGCTCGATTTCGGGAATCTTTCCTTTGCTGATCTTCGCGCCCACCACGACGATGGTCGGTGCTCGCATCGCCTTGTTCTTTTCGGCGTCCAGATGTTCCTGTGGGGAGTTTGGAATGCGGGCGCGCAGGCAATTAGCCATGGCGTCGCCGAGCTTCTCGCGAGCGGCGCCTTCCAGCACCACGAATCGCCACGGCCGCAGGCGGCCATGATCGGGCGCGCGCGTGCCCGCTCGAAGGATCTGCTGAAGATGCGCTGCCGTTGGTCCGGGGCTGGTGAGTTTCAGCGGCGAAGTGCGCGACTGAATGCCTTCGAGCAAATCCATCGTTTTATCCTCTACAGCGAGCGCACTTGCATCGCCAGATGCAGCCGGTCGCCCTTCATGGTGCACATTGAAATCTCCGCGCCGCCCGGCACTTCCCAGGTTCGAGCCAGCGCCTGCGAAGGAATGTACACCGGCAGTTTGAACTGCGTGTCGATCTGCATCTTGCCCTTCGGCAACTGCGCAGAGGCCGAGGCGAGACAGCGGCCCATCGACCACATGCCATGCGCCACTGCCTGTTTGAAGCCAAACATCTGCGCGGTGCGCGCCGTGAGATGGATGGGATTGAAATCGCCCGACACTCGCGCGTAACGCCAGCCGGTGTTGTCACTCACCTCCAGCGTCTCTGTGTTCACGCCCGTGCCGGGGTGATTGGAGCGCTCGATGGAAGGACGTTTGCTCCCCTCCTTCGGCCCCGAGGTGCCGCGAGCAAACATGGTGCTGACTTCTTCCCAGACGACGACGCCATTCTGTTCGTAGCGCGTGGTGAAGTCATATTCCTGACCGAAGTCGGTCTCTCGCAAGGTCGCGAAGTGGACCACGAGGCGCAGCGGCGCGCGCTCGTCGACCGGGCTCAATACACGAATCGTGTTACGCAGATGAATGAGGCCGAGCACCTTCACCGGAAAATTTTTCACGACGAACAGCTGCATGTGCAGCGGCATCGCCAGCACGTGCAGATAGGCGGGCGGCAAACCCGTCGCCGATGCAGGCACCGCGCAGACTTCGCGATAACGCTGGATGTGCGCGGCCGACAACGTCACCTTGCGGACTTCCAGCTCCACCGGCTGGATGACGGTGCCTTCGGGCGCACTGTACGGCTTGCGGCCGAGCAGCACCCGTGCGTAGGCCGGGACCATCGAGGGGCGGCTGGCAAAAGAGATCTTGGTCGGTGGTGACATCAATGAGCGGCTGCTGGCGGTCAATGTGAGTGGCGAAGTCTAGGGCACGGTCCGGTCGATGATGATAGACAATGGGCCGCTATTTTTGCCGAATTCATAATCGGCTTCGCCATAGAGATCGCCACTTTGCTGCTGAGGCCCGCCAGAGCGGGACAAACGTGCGACAACTCGCACCTTGGGCACGGAGGCAATACTCCGTCCCTGGATCATCGCGTCGCCCTCGCTCAGCTCTATCGTGAAGGGCAAATCGCTCGAGCTGTGACGCTGGACCGCCAGCGGCGGACCGCCCGCATTCGGATCGCGCGCCAGGATGAAAAGCGGCAGCGCGCCCGACAGTTGTTTTTGTAATGCTGGCGCGATCGACACGGCGACCTTGATCGAACGCGCACCGCCTGCAGCCGCTGGCGCACCCTCGGTCGCCGCTGGGGGAGTTGCCGCGGCCGGAGCCGATCCGCCCTCGCCCAGTTGCTGATCCAGATCCTGGATCTGCCGTTCCAGCACCGCGCGGATTTCCTCCGGTGGATTTTGCGCTATCAATAATTGAAATCGCGAGCGTCCCTGGCGCAGGTCGCCCGAGCGGATCGAACCGATGCCGCCATACCAAAGCGCCTTTGGATGATTCGGCGCCCTGGTCAACGCCGTCTCGAACAACTTGCCGGCGCGACCGGACAGCGACGCCTCGTCGATCAGCACCAGCGCCTCGCCCAGCTCGACCATGGCGTTGACGTCCTGGCCTTGGGTCAGGTCATACGCCTGCTGGAACGCGTCGGCGGCGCGCGAGTAGCGGCCCAACGCGGAGTACGAGCGACCCAGCATCATCCAACCTTCCAGATTCTTGGGATTGTCGGCGAGCTTGGCCTCCAGGCGGCTGATGGCCTCTTCCATGTTGCCGGCCTGCGCCTGTTCCATCTGGGCCGCTTTCCAATCCCAGTTGCTCAAGCCTGCGTACATCAGGATCGCGAGCACGGGGACGAGCAGCGCCACGGCGAGCCCGGAGAGGCGGCGTTCCTTTCGATAGGAGCTGGGATCCGCGTCGGCGTTCTTGGGGCTGCGAACCAGCGGCAGCACTATCCACAACAGCGCCGCCAGCAGCATGGCGACGCAAACGATGATGAAAACAGTCACGAGGCACCCAGGCCAGGATCGGTGGGATCGGTATCGGGCAGCTTGGCTTTACGCGAGATCACGATGGCAGCGGCAATGCCGCCGCCCAGGACCAGCAGCACGGGCGCGGCCCATAACAACCACGTGCGAGGCACCAGTGGCGGCTTGTACAACACATAGTCGCCATAGCGCTCGGTCATATAACGAGTGATCTCCGCATCGCTCTTGCCCGCCGCCATCAATTCACGCAGCTGACGGCGCAGATCGACGGCGAGTTGCGCATTGGAATCGGCAATGGTTTCGCTTCGGCACTGGAGACAGCGCAACTCGCGAGCCAGGCGCTCGTAGCGGGTCTGCATGGCCGGATCTTCGAACGCCGGCGCGCGGTCGATCGCCAGCGCCTGGAACCAGAGCAGCGCCAGCAGGCTGGCCGCAAGAATTTTCTTCATGGCTGGGCCGCCTGTTTCAACAGCGGCACGAACTCCTGATCCCAGATCTCGACCGTGATGGGCGCGGTGTGCTTCTTGAGGACTTTCCCGTTCGCTCCCACCAGAAATGTTTCGGGCGCGCCATACACACCCCAGTCGATCGCGACACGGCTCTCGCCGTCGAACGCGTTGATGGCGTACGGATCGCCGAGCTGCTTCAGCCACAGCAGCGCCTGCTCGCGATCGTCGTTCCAGTTCAGCCCGATCATCGGGACCTCCGCGCGGCGCGCGATTTCCATGAGAGCGCCGTGCTCATGACGGCAGCCCACGCACCACGAGCCCCAGACATTGAGCACATACGGTTTGCCGGCGAACTCGCTGTTGGAGAACGTCTTGGACGGATCCTCCAGCAGAGGTAGCGCGAATATCGGCGCGGGCTTGCCGATCAGCGGCGACGGCAATGTTTGTTTGTCCCGGCCGAGCCCGAAATACATGAAGCCGAAGAGTACGGCGAACAACCCGATGGGAACCAGGTACTTCAACATGCGCACGGTTGGGTCTCAGGCGGTTTTTGCGTCGGCCGCGGCAGCGTCCACGCCTTCGTTGACGGTCACACGCTTGCGGTAACGACGATCGCACGCAGCAATCAATCCACCCAGCGCCATGATGGCGGCGCCCAACCAGACGAAGCGCACCATCGGTTTGTATTGCAGGCGATAGCTCCACGCGCCATCGCCCAGCGGCTCGCCCATGGCGACGAACAGGTCGCGATTCCAACCGGCATCGATGCCCGCTTCAGTCATGGCGCTCTTTTGCACGCGATAGACGCGCTTCTGCGGGTGGCGTACGGCGATCTGCTTGCCATCACGCGTAATCACGACTTCGCTCTGCACGGCTTCGAAGTTCGGGCCGGCGACGTTTTCGAGCTTGGTGACACTGAATACGAAGCCCGCGTGCTCGACGCTCTGGCCTGGCTTCAGGCTCAGGTCCGCTTCTTCCTTGTACGACTCCACCGTGGTCGCGCCGATGATGAACATCGCGAGACCAAAATGCGCCACGCTCATGCCGATGATGTTTGCGGGCAGCGAGTGACCTTTGCGCCAGCGGCTGATCGGATCGACCAGCGCCGCGCCCGCGACCCAGAACGCGGCGATCAAGCCGACACTGGTCATCACTGAATTCCAACCATAGAACGCCAGCGGAATGGCCAAGGCCAGCACGACGGCCACGCCCAGCAGGATCAGCAGAATGCTCTTGGTCGATTCGAACGACGCCTTCTT
>JBEVKA010000210.1:0-7460 GCA_040509855.1 Steroidobacter sp. | reverse complement strand
CATGCCGAGGCCGCCCAGTGGTGCGGGTGGATGGGGGAGAGTTGCGCTGTCGCGTACTTGGCCGTTGGCCAGATCGTAGTGACGAACCGTGGTCGTATCGTTTGTTTGCGTCGTGAAGTAGACGCGGTTTTGTGTCGTGGTCCAGGCGTCGGTGTATGAGAGTTGTGGCATGCCTGCAAGGGGCTGTTGCGTTCCGCCGCTGATTTGCTTGTGCCACAGCTGTACGCCGCTGGAATTTTTGACGTTGAATATCACATCGTCGCCGGCGGTGGAGGCGTAGTAGGACGGTTGTGAGGTGAAGCGCTCGGCGTTGCCGCCGGTGGCCGGCACGATGAACAAACGATCGTTGCCGTCGCTTGCCAGCAACCATTCGCAGTCCGACGACCACACCGGCAGCGCGAGGTTCTCGACCGAGGTGTGGACCTCACGCACTACGCGTTCATTGATGTCGGCGATATAAAGTGCCGAACGGCGCTCGGCGCGCGAGTCGAAGGCGAGGCGTCGGCCATCGGCGCACCAGCTGGGTGCTCCGGCGAGCGGGCCGCCGAAGGCGCTGATGCGCACGGGGTTGGTGCCGTCGGCGTTGGCGACCCAGATTTCCGAGCTGCCGGAACGATCGGATTGGAATGCGATTCGCGCGCCGTCGGGCGAGATTTGTGCGTTCATTTGTCGGCGCGTGGAAGAGATCAACGGTTGCGAACTCGTGGAGTCGAGATCGACGCGCCAGATTTCCAGGCGTTCGGTGCCGCGCGCGTAAGCGAGTTGACCGCTTCTCGATATGGAAGGCGTGCTGGCTTCTTCGCCAAACGGCATGCGGTTGAGCTGACCTTCGAGGTCTACTTGCCACAGCGCGCCACCGTCGCCTGCGTCGTTCGCGAACACGATGTGAGATCGGTCGGCCGACCAGGTGATGCCTTTGGGGACGCCGAGCACTTGGGTGAGTGCTGTCGCATTTGAGCCGTCGCGGGCGCTCACGTAGATGGAGTACACGCCGACGCTCGAAGTGCAAACGAAGGCGAGGTGCTGATCGTCGTTGCTGAGCGCGGGGCTGCCGATATCCCAACAGGAGGCTTCGATATTCAGTTCGGTCGATTGCCGAGTGGCGACGTGCAGTCGATGCAGGCTCAAGGTGCCGGAAGCATTGAACGCCGAGTAGATGATTTCGGCGCCGTCGCTCGACCATGCGAGCTGGGTGAGTGGCGTCGCTGAAAAATTTCCCGCGACGAGCCGGCGTTCTTCGCCGCCGAGTGGGGCAGGGAGCAAATAAATGCCGCTTTCGTCCGCGCTGTTGCTCATGCGAGCGAACGCGAGTTGGCCGCCGTCCGGCGACCAGGCTGCGGCGATCCAGGCGGCAGGGCGTTGAGTCAGTCGAACGACTTTCTCGCCATCGATGGACTTCACATACAGATCGCGTCCCGCGTTGGTTTCATTCCACGCGAACGCCAGATGGCGACCATCCGGGGCGAAGGTCGGCGCGATCTCCTGGCCAGGCAGGCTGGTGAACGGGGCGAGCCGTGGCGCGCTGTCATGCTGCTGAGGTTCGGGGCGCCAGATGAGTGCGATCGCGATGATGACGATCAACGCGACCGGCACCAACAGAAGCGGCCATCGAACGCGAAACGTTGCGCCAGCCGGCGCGGCGGGCACGGGCGCGTCGTTGTCGACTGTCGAACGCGTCGACACCGCTTCGGCGACGCCAACGAATCGATACCCACGCCGGGGCAGCGTCTCTATATATGTAGGCTGATCCGCCGAATCGCGCAGGGCCTCGCGGAGGCGGTTGACGGCAGCGTTGAGCGCCTGGTCGCGGTCGATGAAGCTCTCGGTAGGCCACAACACCTGCTTCAGCTCATCGCGCGTGACCAGATCGCCGGGTCGCCCCAGCAGCGTGGCGAGTACCAGAAAAGATTGGTTGGGCAGCCGCACGACCCGAGCGTCACGGCGCAATTCCTGCGTGCGCAAGTCGGCCTCGAACTCGCCGAAGCGGATGCGCGACGCCTCCGATGCCTGCTGTTGCATCCCTGGAGAATAACAAAACGCGTTTTCAACCTCCGAGTATTCAGCGACTTAGCGTGTGAGGTCGCTGTGAGATGCGTGTCAGCTGCCGTCCATTGCGATTGCCCGGCGCACTCCGCAAACGTGCCGAACGCGAACCCACGGAGGCACACATGCTGGCAAGAATTGCGCTGTTCCTATTGATCCTCGGAACGGCCCAGGCCGCGGAGGTCGAGCCGACGAACGAGTCGCTTCACTACGAAGCTGCCTTTTTCTCGCAGTTCTCGCCGCGCACCGCGCTGGACATGTTGCAGCGTCTGCCGAGCTTCACGCTGCGAACCGTGGATCCAGAGCGTCGCGGTTTTGCTGGCGCTGTCGGCAATGTGCTCATCGATGGCGAGCAGCCGAGCGCGAAGAGCCAGACGCTCGAAGACATCCTGCAACGGATTCCCGCCAGTCAGGTCGTGCGTATAGAAGTGTGGCGTGGGGCGCAAACGGCAGGCAACGCGTCGGGCGAGTCCGTGCTCGCGAATGTCGTACGCACTCCGTCGGCGGGCGCCGGTGTCTGGTCGGCCGGGTTCGAATACGCCAATCAGCATCGGCCGGCGCCGAATGGCTATCTATCTTGGGCCGGTCGCGTCGGCCGCACCGAGTACGGCCTCGGCGCCAGAGGATATTCGCTCGAACGCAAGTTACCCGCCACGCGACGCGTGCTGAACGGCAGCGGCGAATTGATCGAGCTGCGCAAGGAACGTTCGCCACGCGAGTTCGACGAACAGGCGCTCGATGGTGAAATTACACGCGACCTGTTGGGCGGCAGTCTGCGGGCGACGGGGCAGATCTATCGATCGGATTACAGCCAGGCCAACACCCTCGATTATTCCGACCGCGGCGGTGCATGGCTGGGAGAAGAGTGGGCACCGTACGGCGAGAGCAAACGGACTCGCGAAATCGGCGTCTCGTTTCGTGTGCCGTGGGGAGCTGAAATCACTGCGGTTCATACAGGCGAGGAATTCACCTCTCGCGCCGAGAACTCTCGGCGTCGCGCCACGACGCTGGATCAGTCCTCATTCCAACAAGTGTTGGACACCGATGAAACGATCCTGCGAGCAACGATCGAGCGCAATCTCACGCCACGGCAACGTCTGCAGATCGGCGCCGAAACGGCGTTCAACACACTGGATGCAGATCTGGATGTGCAGGCCTTCGGCGACGGTGAGTGGTTCTCCGTCGATGTTCCGAATGCACGCATGCACGTTGAAGAGCGTCGCGCCGAGTCGTTCATCATGCATGCTTGGCGTGCGGGAGCGTGGGCGACGGAAGCGCGCCTCGCCGCGGAATACTCCAAGCTGGATTTCAGCGGCGACGCGCGGCAGAGCGTGGATCTCACGTATGTGAAACCCTCGCTGCAGTTATCGCGAGCATTCGGTCGCGAGCACCAGGTGCGCATGCGCGTGGCACGCGAAGTCGGCCAGTTGGATTTCACCGATTTCGCATCGGCGGTGTCGTTGTCCGATGACGTGATCGATGGCGGCAATCCCGATCTGCGGCCGCAGACAGCATGGCGTGCCGAGCTGGCGCTCGACCTGAGATTCGATTCTCGTTCGGCGTTCGCGGCGCGGATCTATCACGATTGGATCGACGACGCCGTCGATCTGGTACCGCTCGATGGCAGCGACATTGCCGCGCCCGGCAACATCGGGCGCGGCTCGCTCGACGGTTTGCAAGTGAGCTTCGCCGTGCCCATGCCGCGCCTGATTCGCGGCGGCTCGCTCAAACTGGACGGCACATTTCAGCGTGCCAATGTGACTGATCCGCTCACGGGCGGGCAGCGGCCGATGTCCGACTTCGAGCGCAACTTTATCAAGGCGGAGTTTCGACAGGACATCGGTGCCCAGGGGCTGGCGTGGGGAGTTAAGTACGCGTACGAGTCCTCGATCACCGACTATCGCATCGACGAAACGGACCGGCAGCGTGAGAGTCCGTCCTTGGATGTTTATTTCGAGCGCAACTTGTTTGGCGGCGCCAAGCTCACGCTCTGCGTGGTCTCAGTGCAAGGTAGTCCCGAGCTGCGTACGCGACGGTTCTACGAACCGAATCGTGCGGGATCGCTCGTCAGCATCGAAGAGACGAGGGCGTATCCGGGCGAGTGGATACTGCTGACGCTGGACGGGAAGTTATAAAGGAACGGTCACGCGCTGACGCACTGATTGCGTCCGCGTTGTTTTGCCTGGTACAGCGCCTTGTCGGCGCGATCGAACGCTGCGCCCGCTGAGTCGCCGGGTAATAGGGCGGTGATGCCGCTGGACGCGGTGATCGAAACCGGCGAGCCGCGGAAGTGAAAGCCAATCTTGCTGACAGCGACGCGCAGTTCATCCATCACGCGCAGCGCCGACTCCAGCGTCGTACCGGGGAAGATGCCCACGAATTCTTCGCCGCCGTAGCGTGCGATGAAGTCCGTAGAGCGAATGCGCCCCACGAGACATTCAGCCACGGCGCGCAGCACCCGATCGCCGGCGCGATGACCATAAGTATCATTGATGCGCTTGAAGTGATCGACGTCCCACACCGCGATGCAGGTCGGCTGCTTGAATCGCTGCCAGCGCTTGATCTCTTCCTGGACCCGACTCTCGTACGCGAGTCGATTGGGAATCTGGGTCAGCGGGTCGAGCGTCGACAGGCGCTGCTCGTCCTTGATCTGGGTCTGCAGCCGCTTGGCTTCGCTTTCCAGCTCGACGATGCGCTCGCGCATTTGCTCGTTGCGGGCTCGCATGGCGGCGCCGAGCGTCGCCTCGCGCTCGCGAAACGCCTGCAAGTGACGATCGATGGATTCGATCCGGCTGCGCACCTGCCAGCGGATCTGTTGCAGATCGCCGGCGGACTCGACGCTCTCGCCCATGGCCTTCATTTCGCCGGCCAGCTGCGTGTTCAGGGTTTCGCTGCTGGCCTGCGACTCGCTTTGACTCTGGGTCTGTTCGGCGACGAACTGACCGATCTCGTCCAGCTTGCCGACCATGTGATTCAGCAGCGTTTCGATTTCCTGCTTGGCGGTCTCGATGCGCTGAATGCGCTGCCCGACCAGTTCGTTGAGCGCGCCCAGCACTTCGGACAGCTGGTCGGGCGTCATCGTATCGGTGAGCTTGGCATCGAGCGTCTCTGCCCGAGGGGCAAGCTCGGGGTCGCGTTTCAGCTCGATCAGCAAAGCGGCCAGGATCGCACGTACGCGCTCGTCCACGACCGGTGACGTCGCTACGACGGGCGCAGCGATGGATGTAACGGTCTTGGATGGGACAGGAATGATGGTCGCGGTTGGCGACGGCGACGCCGAATCATCCAATGCCTGAATGGCGTTGGTGAGCGCCGGCGTGAGCTTATCCAGTTCGTCGGTGGTGACGTCGCGACGAATCGCGTTCTGCAATCGTTTCAGCTCATCGTCCAGAGCGGGCGATTGGCCCAGCGCGGCCGTGCACAGGCGTCCGGCAATGCGTTTCAACGCAGCTTCGAGCGCACGAAACTGCTGCTGTTCGCGTTCCAGCGATTCCAGGCTGTCGAAATACTTCTTGCGCCAATTGTCGGATTCGGTCGCGGTCTTCACTAGGCACTCGAAACGGATCAGGCACCAACGCCGCGATCATCCTTGGAGCCCGTGAGAACCGATGCGGCGCACTTCATGTATTTGAGTTGTCCCTATGACGGCCGCCGTTGATAAATCTTCAGTCGCGGAGCAGTTGTGGATCGGCGCACGTTTCGCGGCTGAACGTTTAGTGACCTGGTTCTCACTCGTCGTGGCGGCGAAATCCTCGCTTGCGTTCGCGGAGCGATAGCGTGATCGCGGCTCGAACTTGTGGTGGCTTGTGAGTGGCGCCTGACGACAACGGCAGCACGGAGCTACCGCCGCGCGGTTCGTTCAGCAACTTGCGCAACTGAGTGCGCCGCTTCTCGACGTACTCGCTCAGCGCGTGATCCGGCGGCATGCGCGTCGCGTCTGGCAACGTCGGCTGGCTCTCGAAGTTGGAGCGCACGACGCGTAGTCGCGGCAACAACGCGCGGATCGCGCGGAGGGCGGCGATCGAACGAACCGCGTCCTTCGCCAGCAGATCGCTGTCGAGCGCGGCGACGTCGATGTCTTCCAATAGCCAATCAATGAGATACGTCAGGTTCTCAATGCTCTCGTCGATGAGTGTGATGGGATCGCGGTAGTCCATGGCGGTGCCTGGGTTTAGCGTGGACTGGTTTTATATACAGTTACTGCCGCGCGTTCAATACGCGGCGCTCCGCGCGGCGGATAGATGCGCCAACTCTCGCGGCGGCCTGCGCGGATTCGGTCTGATATTGTTCCGGCGTCCGGAATTTTGGACGTTCATTGGACGGATCCTGGAGACAACAAAAATCATGCGGTTACATCTTCAACTTTTCTTGATCGCTGGCGTGCTGGCTGTGCTGGGCGCCCACAATGTCGAGGCGGCGACTCGCCAGATCGCGCTCACCCTCGACGATGCACCTCGCGACGACACGGCGTACTTCACGGGCGCGAAGCGCAAGGACATACTGCTCGCGACACTCAAGGATGCGAACGTACGGCAGGTGGCGTTCTTCTGTAACTCCGAGCGCATGGATGCCGCCGGCACGGCGCGCATCGAGGCCTACGCGGAGGCGGGGCATCTGATCGCCAACCATTCGCACTCACACGCGGATTTGCATCGAGTGGGCGTGGAGTCATTCGTGACCGAGATCGCCAAGGCGGACGAAGCGCTGCGCGGCTTCAAGAATTTCCGCCCGTGGTTTCGCTATCCCTATTTGCACGAGGGCAAGACCATCGAAGTGCGCGATGCCATTCGCAGCGAGCTGAAGAAGCGCAACCTGCTATCGGCGTATGTGACTGTCGATGTCTACGACTGGCACATGGATCGAATGTTTCAAGACGCCATCAAGGCTGGCAAGAAGATCTCTGAAGATCGACTGCGCAGCGCCTATGTGGATCTGCTCGCGGACAGCGTCGAATTCTACGATGACGTCGCCGTCAAACAGTTGGGGCGCTCGCCGCGTCATGTGCTGTTGTTACATGAGAACGATCTCGCAGCGCTGTATCTCGGCGATCTGGTGGCGCGACTGCGAGCGACCGGCTGGGAAATCATCAGCCCGGACGAAGCGTTTCGCGATCCCATCGCCAGCGTCGATCCCGACACCTTGCGCCTCGGTCAGGGCCGGGTGATCGCCATGGCTGTTGCCAAAGGCTACCAGGGCCAGACCCGGCGTTGGGAAGACGAACAGGAGTTGCAACAGGAGTTCGAGCGCCGCCGCGTGTGGGAGTGAGCCGCATCGCGAATTTCAGCGCGGGGAGAAACCAGCGACGGCGATGAAATGATTGAATCGCCGTCGTTGCGGATGCGCCACTGGCGTGAGTCAGGTACATTTCGTTCCGCATGACCGCGCCGAGCCTGTACGCAAGAATCCTGGGCGACTCG
>JBEVKA010000209.1:0-5888 GCA_040509855.1 Steroidobacter sp. | reverse complement strand
GGACGCAATCAGCGCTTCGAGCGCTGGCACCGAGAATTCGGGCGTGCCGGCGAACAGGAGGGACAGAGGTTGGGACACAGTGAATATGTTGAATGAAGATGGGCGGCGGGGCAGTTTAGCAAGATGAAGGGAGCGAGCCGCCGCCACGACGCATCGACGAGGCGGCGCAGAGCGCACGCCCCGCCCAAGAACACTATTGAATCTAGAGCGCCCGCGAACGCTGCTGATCCGCCGCCTTTTCCTTCTTTTCCTTTTCCAGCTTCTTGCGGATCCGCGTGCGCTTGAGGTCGGACAGATAGTCGACGAACAGCTTGCCTTCGAGGTGATCCATCTCGTGCTGGATGCACACGGCGAGCAGCCCGTCGGCGTCGAATTCGATTTGCTTGCCGTCCCGGTCCAGGGCACGGATGCGGATGCGTTCGGCGCGCTTCACCTTTTCATAGATGCCCGGCACCGACAGACAGCCCTCCTCCGTCTCCTCCATGCCGCTGTGACCAACGATTTCGGGGTTGATGAGCGCCAGGCGCTCGTTGCGCTTCTCGCTGATGTCGATGACCAGCAGCCGTTTATGAACGTTCACCTGGGTGGCGGCGAGGCCAATGCCCGGGGCGGCGTACATGGTCTCGAACATGTCGTCGATCAGCTTCCGGAGGGCGGCATCGACCTGTTCCACGGGTTGGGCGCGCGTCCGAAGACGCGGATCCGGGAATTCTAGAATCGGAAGTAGTGCCATGTTCGAAAACGTCAGAAGGTGGAAACTCGCCTAGTCTGCAGTCGAATCGCCGGGAAACAAGACCCCACGGCGGTCCGGATGTTCAGACTGAACGATCGATAAGCCGAAAAAGGCAGTGTCGGGGCCGCCGGAAAGCAGGAATGAGAACCACGTCTCGGGCTAGGAGCCCATTTCTGCACTGGTTGCAATGATGCTGCTAAAGTTCGGCCACTGTTGAACTTAATGTCGGCCCCGAGTGCGTTTTTCGCGTGCGTATTGAACAAGTTACGTAGCGCGAATACGCCCCCGGAAGCCCGGTCGCGAAGGCCCGTAGGGGATGCACACGATGCCCCGGGGGGCGGGACTGTCCCTCAGTATATGGGACGCGAACGGGTCGGGACGGGATGGTGAGGGTCTGCAATGGGAGCTCGTTGAAGCGCATGAAAACTGCGAACCTGGCACTTCGTCCGGCGATCCTGCTCAGTCTGGTCGCCGGCCTGACCGTCACTGCGGGCCTCGTGCCCCTCACTCTGTCTGCCCAGGAAGGACCGGCGCGAACCGTCGGCTCCGGCAGCAACATTCCGCTGTCGGCCGAAGCTCCTGACACCTACGTGGTCAAGACCGGCGACACCCTCTGGGACATTTCCAAGGTGTTCCTGAAGGAGCCTTGGTACTGGCCGGAGATCTGGTACGTCAACCCGCAGGTCGCCAATCCGCACCTGATCTATCCAGGTGACGTACTCAAGCTCGTTTATGTGGATGGCCAGCCCCGACTGACCGTCGCCCAGCGCGGCGGCGGCGAGGGTGTCGAAGGCGCCCGCTCCGGTACGCGCCTGTCGCCGGAAGTGCGTCGCGAACCGCTGAGCCAGGCCATCACCGCGATTCCTTATGACCTGGTCGCCAGCTTCATGGGTCGCCCCACGCTGTTGACCAAGGATCAAGTGAAGACCGCGCCGTATGTGGTCGCGATGCGCGACTCGCACATGATCGGCGCGATCGGCAATGAAGTGTATGCGCGCGGCATCGGCAGCGCGGCCCTGGACACTCGCTACAGCGTCGTGCACGTCGAAGAAGAGCTGCGCGATCCGGACAACAACGCCCTGCTCGGTTATTCCGGCATGTACGTCGGCTCCGGTCCGATCGCCACTCAGGGCGATCCGGCCAAACTGCTGATGACCGATTCCACGCGCGAAGTCCTGCAAGGTGACAAGCTGTTCCCCGAGTCCGTGGATGTGAATGTGGATTTCGTCCCGCACGCGCCGAGCGCGGACGTGGATGCAAGCGTGATGGCCGTGCGCAGTCACACGGTCATGGGGCAGTACCAGGTCGTCGCGCTGAACCGCGGCTCCTCCTCGGGCCTGGAGCCGGGACACATCCTCGCGATCCATCAGCGCGGCGGTGTAGTGCGTGACACGTTCAAGGAAGGCGGCCTCGCCGCGCGCCGTTCACGTCCGGTCGCAAGTTTCGGCAGCAACAAAGTGCAGCTGCCCGACGAGCGCGTCGGCGTCGTCATGGTATTCAAAGCTTTCGACAAGCTGAGCTACGCGTTGGTAATGGAAACGACGCATGAAATTCGCCAGGGTGACCGCGCTAAAAACCCATAAGCGCGGTTTTCTGGGGCGTATGTTCATGAGCTCATGGATGAGCTCAAAGCCTGGCTGACTCTCGTACGCGTTCCCGGCATTCACGCCGGGACGCTGCGTCCACTGCTCGAAAACTTTTCGTCCGTCGAGGCGCTGGTGCGCGCTTCGCCCGCGACGCTCAAAGCCTGTGGCGCGACCAACAGCGTCATCGCCTCATTACAAACGCCCTGTGCCGCTGCCATCACGGCCGATCTGTGCTGGCTCGAGCACCCCACTCATCATTTCATTCCCATCGGTTCGTCCCGCTATCCAGCGCTGCTCGCGCAGCTGCCCGACGCGCCGATCGGATTGTTTGTTCGTGGTGATGTCGATGTGCTCGGCCTGCCGCAGCTGGCGGTGGTCGGCTCACGCAATCCAACTTCCGCTGGCGACGACAATGCACGCCAATTCGCCGCCCATCTGGCGCGATCGGGATTGGCTATCACCAGCGGCCTGGCCATTGGCATCGACGCGTCCGCTCACCGTGGCGCGCTCGATGCGGGCGGCCGAACCATTGCGGTTTGCGGCACCGGCCTTGATATCGACTATCCCCGGGCCAATGCTGGGCTTGCAGCCCGGATTGCATCCAGCGGCGCGCTGGTGAGCGAATTTCCTCTGGGCACGCCGGCGGCGAAGAGCAACTTTCCCCGTCGTAACCGCATTATCAGTGGACTGGCGCTCGGCACACTCGTGGTGGAGGCTGCGGTGCAAAGTGGTTCGTTAATCACCGCCCGGTTGGCCGCCGAGCAAGGTCGCGAGGTGTTCGCGATCCCCGGTTCCATTCACAACCCGCTGGCGCGTGGCTGTCATCGGTTGATCCGGCAGGGCGCGCAACTGGTAGAAACAGCCGACGATATATTCACCGAATTGAGAGCGCTGGCCGGTGCCCTGGCGACGATGCCGATTGAACCCACCGCCCGGCGCGAGGTCGAGATGAGGAGCGAATTACCCAGCAAACCCAGTGCAACGGCGAAAACCGCTGAAAGCGCAGGAGTTTTCGCCGGGGCATTGGACAAAGAGTATGAAATCCTGTTAGATGCGCTCGGCTTCGAGCCGGCGAGTGTGGATGTTTTGATCGCACGCACCGGGCTCCAGGCCGACGAGGTAGCGTCCATGTTGCTGATCCTCGAAATGGAGGCGCGCATCGACGCCTATCCTGGCGGGCTTTATGTCCGGCGCCGTGCTAAGGCAGCGAAATGAAGGAAAGCGTTCTCGATATCCTGATTTATCTCTTCGAGAATTACTTCGACGCCGATTTGGACTGCGCCCCCGAACCCGACCGTGACACTCTCCGCGACGAGCTGGAACGAGCCGGATTTTCCGAACGCGAAGTCGGTCGTGCGCTGGAGTGGCTCGAACAGCTGTCCGCGGATCCACAGCGCGCCGGTGGCATTGCCAATCCGGGATCGCGAGCGATTCGCATCTTCGACGCGCGCGAGCAAGCCCGGCTCGACACCGAATGCCGCGGATACATCATGTATCTCGAAAACATCGGCATCATCAGTGCGGCGCAACGCGAACTAGTCATCGACCGCCTGCTGGCGCTCGATGTACAACAGATCGATATCGAACACGTGAAATGGGTCGTGCTCATGGTGCTGTTCAGCCAGCCCGGCCAGCAGAGCGCGTACCTGCGGATGGAGGACTTGGTATTCGACAACCGTCTGCAAGTGGTGCACTGACGACGCCCGGTTAACCGACGCGTATTTTCAGCAGCACCGCGGCCACCGCGGTTTCTTTTTTTATGGAGCAGAAAAATCTAGTCATCGTGGAATCGCCCGCCAAGGCGAAAACCATCAAGAAGTATCTCGGTAAGAATTTCGAGGTACTCGCCTCTTATGGCCACGTGCGCGATCTGGTGCCCAAGGAAGGCGCCGTGGATCCCAAGCGCAAGTTCGCCATGCGCTATCAGATTCTCGACAAGAACGAGAAACACGTGCAGGCCATCGCACGGGCGCTGAAAAAGTCCGATGCGCTCTATCTGGCGACCGACCCTGACCGCGAGGGCGAAGCGATCTCCTGGCATCTCACCGAGCTGCTCAAGGAACAAGGCGTGCTCGACGGCAAGGACGTGCATCGCGTGGTGTTCTACGAGATCACCAAGAACGCCATTCGCGAAGCCATCGGCCAGCCGCGCGATATTTCCCAGGATCTGGTGAACGCGCAGCAGGCGCGACGCGCACTCGACTATCTCGTCGGCTTCAACCTGTCGCCGCTGCTGTGGAAGAAGGCCGGTTTGCCCGGCGCGTCCGCGGGGCGCGTGCAGAGCCCAGCCCTGCGCATGATCTGCGAGCGTGAGGAAGAAATTCTCGCCTTCGTGCCACGCGAGTACTGGACCATCGACGCCGACGCAGAGAAGTCCAAGCAAGTCTTCCCGGCGCGCCTGATCGAGTACAAAGGCGACAAGGTCGAACAATTTACCGTCGTCACCGACGGCCAGGCTGGTGACGTTCGCAAGAACATCGAGATCGCCGCCGCCGGCAAGCTCAGTGTCGCCGGCATCGAAAAGAAACAACGCAAGCGCAATCCAGCGCCGCCGTTCACCACGTCCACGTTGCAACAGGAAGCGGCGCGCAAGCTCGGCTTCGGCGCCCAGCGCACCATGCGGCTGGCGCAGCAGTTGTACGAAGGCGTGGACTTCGGTGAAGGCGCCGTCGGCTTGATTACTTATATGCGTACCGACTCGGTGAACCTCGCCAACGAGGCGATCGCCGAAATCCGCCAGGTCATCACGGCCGAGTACGGAACGGAATCGCTGCCCGAATCGCCGCGCGTCTACAAGACCAAGTCGAAGAATGCGCAGGAAGCGCACGAAGCCGTGCGTCCAACGTCTGCTTCGCTCACGCCGTCACGACTGGAAGGCAAGATCGAGGCGGATCAATTCAGGCTTTACAGCTTGATCTGGAAGCGCGCGGTCGCGAGTCAGATGGAGCCGGCGGTGTACGACACTGTCGCCGTTGATCTAGTGCCGGGTACGAGCGCGAAGCGCGAAGACTCGACCGCCGTGCTGCGAGCCAACGGCTCGACGCTGGTGAAGCCGGGTTACATCGCCGTTTACAAGGAAGGCCAGGACGACAGCGCCGACGACGACAACGATCGCATCCTGCCAGCCATGGAAGTGGGCGATGAGTTGAAGCTGGTCGAGCTGCGCGCCGAGCAGCACTTCACCGAGCCACCGCCGCGCTTTTCGGAAGCGAGCCTGGTGAAAGCGCTGGAAGAGCACGGCATCGGTCGCCCGTCGACTTACGCCAGCATCATCTCGACGCTGGTCAACAAGAAGTACACGGAGCTGGTGAATCGCCGCTTCACGCCGACCGACCTGGGCAAGATCGTCAACAAATTCCTGACTCGCAACTTCCACACCTACGTCGAATACGGCTTCACCGCCAAGATGGAAGATGACCTGGACGAGATCGCGGACGGCCGCGAGGCGTGGGTGCCGGTGCTCGAACGCTTCTGGAAAGACTTCAAGGAGCGCGTCGACGTGGTCGACGATACGGTCACGCGCGAAGATGTTTCCGAAGCGCGCGAGATCGGCGCCGACCCGGTCACTG
>JBEVKA010000208.1:0-12591 GCA_040509855.1 Steroidobacter sp. | reverse complement strand
CGCAGACGCGCGTTCTCTTCTATCTGCGCCTGAATGCGCTTATCCGAGTTTGCCTGCGTACGACTACGGTCGTCTATTGTCGCAAGCAGCCGACGATTTTCAGACTCGAGTTTCAATCTCACATTGGTTTCGTGGAGCAATACCGAGGCCAGCGTGCGCTCGTCCTGAGTCAGCCGTTCGGGCGTTGCCAGCAGCGTTTCCAGCAAACGTTTGCCCTCGTTGGGACTACTCGCCGGATGGCCGGGAGTGACCAGGGCCACTGCATAACGCAGCGTGCTGGCGGTGGTCGGCGCGCGCGTGTACTCGCGCTCGACCTCATAAAACAAATCGGCCTGGCGCGCCGGGTCGGGCGTGCTCAGGTTGTTCATTATGTCCAGATAGCCGGGCGCGACGCCGCTGCTCGATGAGGGCGGCTGCGGCGTCGGAGCGTTGGGCGAATGTATGGCCTGCGCTTCTTTGCGCAGCTTTTCGGTGAACGCGCAGCCGTGCAACGACAGCGTCGCGACCGAGATCGCCAGCACCCATGATGTGTGACTTCGTTTCATGGGCGGTTACGCGGGCTCGCTTTCCAGGCTGGGCGCGAGCGGCAGCCGGAGGCGGAAATGAGCGCCGGGGAACATGCCATCGAGGATCTCGATCGAGCCGCCGTGGGCCTGCACGAACTCGGAGACCACGGACAGGCCGATGCCGGTGCCTTTGAGATGGCCGGCGGTCGGCGCGCGGCCCGAATAGAACGCATCGAAGATGGCGGTGCGCTCGTCCCGGGAAATGCCCGGACCGGTATCGGCGACATCGAGCAGCAGGTGTTCCTTGTCCGCTTGCGCATGTATGAAGATGGTTCCGCCGCGAGGGCTGTATTTGAGCGCGTTCGACAACAGGTTATCCAGGATCAGTTTCAATTTGGCACGATCCGCGTGCAGCTCGATGTCCTGCACTTTCAGATCGAGGTGTACGCGCTGCGCGAGCAGCGTCAGTTGATGCGTTTCCAGCGCCGACTTGATGAGCGGCCGCAGGCGGAACTCGCTGAGCTCCAGGCCCGAGTGACGCGCCTGCCAGGCACTGAACTGCAGCAGGTTCTCGATCAGCTGCTGCAGCTTGATGGAATTGTCCCGCAGGATTGCCGTGACTTCGCGCTGCGCGCTGTCCAACTCACCGACCGCGCCATCCATCAGCAGTTCCGTGCCTTCACGAATACTCGCCAGCGGCGTCTTCAACTCATGAGACATGTGGCGCAGGAAACGGTTGCGCTCCTGCGCCAGCTCCAGCAGGCGCACGCGCAGCCATTCGAGCTGCCGGCCCAGATCGACCAGGTCGGTCGGGCCGCGCACGGCGATGGTCTTGGAGAACGTGCCCTTGCCCAGCTGGTTGATGGCGATGTCGATCTGGCGGATCGGGCGCATCAACAGCAGCGTGAAGATCGCCACCAGCGCCGCCGTCAGCAGGATCAGCACCGCCGATTGCCAGAACAGATACTTTTGCGTGTCCGAGGTCGAGGTCTGCAGCTTCGACAAGCCGGTTTCGACTTGTTTGCCGCTGGCCGCCGATAGCCCCGCCGCCGCCGCCCACATCGGCGCGATCGCTTCGACGGCGTCTCGCACCGTCTCGGGCGAGGCCGTGTTTGGAGACAACAACGCGGCATCGACGCGCTTGAGCTCGTTTCTCAACGCCTGCACATAGGCGGCGCGCGTCGGTTCGAGCTTCATGGTGTCGATGCTGGCCAGCGTCGCGAGCAGGCGTTCGCGGCTGTCCCGATACACTTCGAGCAGCTCGGGATCGTTGAGCACCTGGTAGAACTTGGTGCTGCGCTCGATCGGCGCGATCTGCTGAAACAGCTGTTGTGTGTACTCCGTGGTCTGCACCCCGCTGCGGACCAGAGTGGCGCTCTCTTCAGACAGATTGCGCACCTTGGTGGCCGCAATCACCACGCCCAGCAACAGCGGGATGGACACCAGCGCGAAGCCGGTCAGCATCAGGCTGTTCAGAGAGCTCGGGCGAGGGAGACGCATGGACGCTGATTCTAGCGCTCGGAGTGGCTGCTATGCGATTCACGGCCAAATGGCCGGACGAATGGTGGGGCGAGCGCCGGGCCGGGTACCCGGCCCCAGGGCCGATCGGTGGCGATCAATTCTTCTGTAATCCCGGTTCCTGCTGCAGCCGGCGTTCCCACTCCAGCTGGGAGCGCACGATGGCCTCAAGGTCATCGTGGCGAGGAGCCCAGCCCAGCAATTCGCGGACGCGCTGTGCCTTGGCGACCAGGGACGGCGGGTCGCCGGCGCGGCGGGGTTCTTCGAGGGTCTTCAGCGGCTGGCCATTGATGCGGTTCACGGTCGAAATCACTTCGCGCACGCTGTAACCGTGGCCGTAACCACAATTCAACGTGACCGATGCACCATTGGCGCGCAGGTACTCGAGTGCCCGCACATGCGCGCTGGCCAGGTCTTCGACGTGGATGTAATCGCGCACGCCGGTGCCGTCCGGCGTCGGGTAGTCGGTGCCGAAAATCGAGATGTGCGGCCGCTTGCCGACCGCGGTTTCAGCCGCCACCTTGGTGAGCAGCGTGGCCTTGAGCGTCGACTGGCCGATGCGTCCGCCCGGATCGCAACCCGCGACGTTGAAGTAACGCAACGCCACGTAGCGCAGCGGTGTGGCCGCCGAGAGATCGCGCAGCATCCACTCGCTCATCAGCTTCGAGGTGCCGTAAGGATTGATCGGCTGCGTCGGGCTGTCTTCGGCGGCGAGGCCGCCGGCTGGAATGCCGTACACCGCGGCGGTGGACGAGAACACGAAATGTTTTACGCCCGCTTCCTGGCAGGCCTGCAGCAGGCTGCGTGTCGAGCAGGTGTTGTTGCCGTAGTACTTGAGCGGATTGGACACCGACTCTGGAACGATGGTGTGTGCGGCGAAATGCATGACCGTGTCCACCTGGCGTTCACGCAGCAAGCGGCTGACCAGCTCGCGGTCGCCGGTGTCGCCCACCACCAGATCTCCGTGCAGCACCGCCGAACGAAAGCCCGTCGACAGATTGTCCAGCACCACCACCGCTTCATTGCGCTCGCCGAGCTGACGAACCACGTGACTGCCGATATAACCGGCGCCGCCGGTGACGAGAATGGTCATGAGGGAGCGACTCGCGAGGTTGAACGATGGGCGTGAGAACCGCCCGATTCTAACAGCACGAGATGGCAATCGAGTTCCGCCTGTCGAGAGATTTTCGCCGACGACCGCCATGGATGGTGGAAGTGCTGGCAATGCGTGGAGCAATTGCCAGCCAAATCGATCACGCCTGACCCGCTCCCTCATTCAGTGATGGACGCCGCTCGTGCGGCCCCTCACCATTCGCATCCCGTTGGTGCCGGACGCGCCGGCGCGCCCTCGCTATCTGTTTCACCGCTCACGCTCCATGCCACGACCCGATCCCCATCCGTACGACCGTTTGACGCCCGATGTAATCATTGCCGCGGTGGAATCATCCCTCGGCCGAGACTCGGACCGCCGCATCCTGGCCTTGAACAGCTATGAAAATCGCGTGTACCAGGTGGGCATGGAGCAGGGCCCGCCGCTGATCGTGAAGTTCTATCGCCCCGGGCGCTGGAGCGATGCAGCGATTCAAGAAGAGCACGGCTTCGCGCTCGAACTCGCAGCCGCCGAGATTCCCGTCGTGCCTCCCATGGTGCGCGACTCGCGCACGTTGTTCGAATACGAAGGGTTTCGCTTCGCGTTGTTCGAACGGCGCGGCGGACGCTGGCCCGAGCTGGGCTCGGCGACCGAGCGTGAATGGATGGGGCGTTTCCTCGGTCGCATTCACATGATCGGTGCTCAGAAACGTTTCCGTCATCGCGAGCGCATCGAGATCAAGCGGCTCGGCGAAGACTCTCTACAGTATCTGCTCACGCACGATTGGATCCCTTCGCATCTGGAAGAGGCATATTCGTCGCTGGCGCGCGACTTGCTCGACGCGATTCACGAAGCATTCGACGTATCGCGCGGCGTGCGAGATCTGCGCCTGCATGGCGACTGTCATCGCGGCAACGTGCTGTGGACGGATGAAGGTCCGCACTTCGTCGATCTCGACGATTGCGTCATGGGACCTGCGATTCAGGACCTGTGGATGCTGTTGTCGGGGAACAGGGCCGACATGGCGGAGCAGCTGTCGCAGCTGCTCGAAGGCTATACCCAGTTCGCCAGCTTCGATCAGCGCGAGCTGGCACTGGTGGAAAGCTTGCGCACGCTGCGCATGATTCATTACTCGGCGTGGCTGGCGCGTCGCTGGTCCGATCCGGCGTTTCCAGCAGCGTTTCCGTGGTTCGTAGAACCGCGCTATTGGGAAAATCAGGTGCTGTCGCTGCGTGAGCAACTGGGTGCGATCGCCGAAGGTCCTCTCGATCTAGGTTGATACATGCCCTTTCGGGCATGTCGGGCAGCACGGCGCGATGGTTGCGTCAATCAGGAATGCGACTGCATCGACTTTTTGACCTATTACCGCTGTGATAGCGTGCCGCGCCTTCCAACAGCGGGCCCAAGTCCAGAGTACCGAGCAAATGCCGCAGGAATCTTTCCGTTTCACTCGCGTGTTCACCGCCCTGGTGGGCCTCGCCGTGCTCGCTGGCTGCGGTGGAGGCGGCGGCGGTGGCGGCAATTTAGGCGGTGGTGGCGGAGGCGGTGGGGGTGGCGGCGGTGGAGGCGGCGGCGCGACCATCACTGTTTCGGGTCGTGTCACTTTCGACCGTCTGCAGTTTCAGACCACGCTCGACGGCGGTTTGAACGCGACGACGCCGGTTGTTTCTCCGGCGCGCGAAGTGGTCGTGGAAGCGGTCACCGGCGCCGATGTCCGTTCAACGACCACCGACAGCAACGGCAACTATTCGCTCAGCGTGCCGGCCAACAGCAATTCGTTCATTCGCGTGCGCGCGCAGCTGTTGAAGGAAGGCGCCGCGCCGACCTGGAATTTTACGGTCAAGAACAACACCAACTCCGACGCCGTGTATGTCATGCAGGGCGATCCGTTCACCACCGGCACCACCAACGTCACTAGTGACCTGCATGCGCCGTCGGGTTGGACCGGTACGACCTACGGCGACACGCGCCGCGCGGCTCCATTCGCGATTCTGGACACGGTGTATCAGGCCAAGCAGCTCATCCTGGGAGCTTCGCCCACCGCGACGTTTCCGACGCTGAGCCTGTACTGGAGCAGTCAGAATCGCACCACCATTCCCAGCGATCCGTTCTGCCCCGACACGGGCGACATCGGCACCTCGTTTTATTTCAATGATCCGAGCAACCAGACCACCGACGAATGCACGCCGGCGCGCCCCTTGCCCGGCGGTATTTATATTCTCGGCGCCTACGGCGATGGCGCAGGTGACACGGACGAATACGACGCGCACGTGATCGCGCACGAGTTCGGTCACTATTTCGAAGACCGCTTCAGCCGCTCCGACTCGATCGGCGGCGACCACCGCGAGGGCGACCGGCTCGATCTGCGCGTGGCGTTCGGCGAAGGCTGGGGCAATGCATTCGGCGCCATGTCGCTCAACGATCCGCAGTATCGCGATTCATACAACGGCATCAGCCAGGACTTTGGTTTCAACCTGGAAAGCGACTCGAATACTTTCGAAGGCTGGTTCTCCGAGTCCTCGGTGGGCGAGATCCTGTGGGACATCTTCGATAACAATTCGCCGCCGGAAGCGGGCGACAACGTGGCGCTGGGATTCACTCCGATCTTCGCCGTGATGAACGACGAGCAGATCGACACCAACGCGGTCACCAGCATTTTCTCGTTCGCGAACGCCCTGGAAAATAACAACGGCGGCTCCGCGGGCGCGATCGACAATCTGCTCGACGGCGAGAACGTTCAGGGCACGGATGACTTCGGCGCGGGCGAGACCAACAACGGTAACGATCCGCGCGCGCTGCCCGTGTATAGCGATCTTGCGCTCGGCCCACCAGGTGTCACCGTGTGCAGCAGCGCCGTCGCCGGCAGCACCGATCTGAACAAGCTCGGCAACCGTCGTTTCCTGCGCTTCGTGAACAATGCGTCGCGCCTGGTGGCGATCTCCGCGATCGGCACCGTTTCCGGCGCCGGCACCATCGCGGCGACGGATCCGGACATCCTGGTGCATCAGCAGGGGCAACTGATCGTGGCCGGGGAGAGCACGACGGCGAATCGCGAAGATATTCCGCAGCGGCAGCTCCCCGCCGGCACCTACATCATCGAGGTGTACGACTTCGAGCTCACCGGCACGCAGCCCCGCTGCATGACCGTTTCCATCACCGGTTGATCGACGCGAGGACGAGCGTTTGCACGTCGGGCACGTTCATAATAGAGGCATGAACAGGATGATGCGTTTATCGCGGCGGTTGCTGTGTGTACCCATGGTCGGCCTGTTACTGGCCGCGTGCGGATCCGATCCGGAACCTGAGGCGGCTGCGCCCGCGCCGGCTCCCAAGCCGACGGCCGCTTCGGCGTCCGATGAAACGGCGACCTACGCGAAGGCGGTCGGCGACGGCAAGCCGGGCGCGGCGGTCAACATTCGTTACGAATTCGCCGGCAAGCCCTCGGCCGGCACGCCCACCGAAGTGGATGTGGCGCTGATCCCGAGCGTCGGCGTCGATTCCATGGAAGCCACCCTGGCGGGCATGGACGGCATCACCCTGGCGGGCAACCTCAAGGCCGGCTTCAGCGCCGTCGAGGCGGGCAAACCCTATCGACACAAGATTTCGGTGCTGCCGGACCGTACCGGCGTGTTCTACATCACCGTGTCCGTCACCACGCAGATCGCCGGCTCCAGCGTCGGCCGCACGTTCTCGATTCCGTTCGTGGTCGGCCAGCCGGTGGCCCAGCAGAAGGCCGCGCCGGTCAAAGACGAGAAGGGCGAGGCCATCGAGCCGATGCCGGCCCAGCAAACGCTCCGCAAGCAATAACCGGGTTGCCCCGTTCGGGGGCAATGTCGGCTGGGTTCTTACGGGTGACAGGGAGAATTCCTTGTCCCTCGCTTTAAACCACCCGGCCCACTACAATGCGCGGCCTTTTTGCCCGCCACCGGTCCCCCGCGCGTGTCCACTTCCCAGCTTCGTAACATCGCCATCATCGCTCACGTCGATCATGGCAAGACCACCCTGGTCGATAAGCTCCTGACGCAATCCGGCACGCTCGATGCGCGCAAGGCGGTGCCCGAGCGAGTGATGGATTCCAACGCCCTCGAGAAAGAGCGCGGCATCACCATTCTCGCCAAGAACACCGCGATCCGTTGGCGCGACTACCGCATCAACATCGTCGATACGCCGGGCCACGCCGATTTCGGCGGTGAGGTCGAGCGCGTGCTGTCGATGGTCGATTCGGTGCTGCTGCTGGTCGACGCGGTCGACGGCCCGATGCCACAGACGCGCTTCGTGACTCAGAAAGCGTTCTCGCACGGTCTGCATCCCATCGTCGTCATCAACAAAGTCGATCGCGACGAAGCGCGGCCGAGCTGGGTGTTGGATCAAACATTCGACTTGTTCGACAAGCTCGGTGCGTCCGAGTCGCAGCTCGATTTTCCGGTGGTGTATGCGTCGGCGCTGCGAGGCATCGCCGGCAATGCGCCGGACAAGATGGGCACCGACATGACGCCGCTGTATGAAGCGATCATCAAACATTGCCCGCCGCCGGACGTGAACGAGAACGGCCCGCTGCAATTGCAGGTCAGCCAGCTCGATTACTCCAGCTACGTCGGCGCCATCGGCATCGGCCGCATCAAGCGCGGCAAGATCCGAAGAAACATGCCGGTCACGATCGTCGATAGCGAAGGCAAGCCTCGCAACGAGCGCATCGCGCAGGTGCTCGGCTTCCTCGGCCTGGATCGCATCGAAGTGGAAGAGGCGAGCGCGGGCGACATCGTCGCGTTCGCGGGCATCGAACATCCGCAGATCTCAGACACGATCTGCGATCCGGCCAAGCCCGAAGCGCTGCCGGCGCTGGTGGTGGACGAGCCCACCATCAGCATGACGTTCGAAGTAAATACGTCGCCCTTCTGCGGTAAGGAAGGCAAGTTCGTCACCAGCCGCCAGATTCGCGAACGTTTGCTGCGCGAAGTGCGCCACAACGTCGCGCTGCGCGTCGAAGAAACGGATGACCCGGACAAGTTCCGTGTCTTCGGTCGCGGCGAACTGCATCTCGGCGTGTTGTTGGAAAACATGCGTCGCGAAGGTTATGAACTGGCGGTGTCACGCCCGCGCGTGGTCACCAAGGAAGTCGACGGTCAGTTGTGCGAGCCGTATGAAACGCTCGCGGTCGATCTCGACGAAGGCTCGCAAGGCTCGGTCATGCAGGCGCTGGGCGAGCGCGGTGGCCAGCTGACGGGCATGGTGCCCGATGGTAAAGGTCGCGTGCGCCTGGACTACATGATTCCTTCGCGCGGTCTCATCGGCTTCCAGACCGAGTTCCGCACCATGACTTCGGGCCTGGGCCTGATGCATCACATTTTCGATCACTTCGGTCCGGTGCTCGACAAGGAAGTGGGTCAGCGCCAGAACGGCGTGCTGATCTCCAATGGACAGGGCAAGTCGTTGGCATATGCGTTGTTCAGCTTGCAGGAACGCGGCAAGCTCATGGCTTCGCATGGCGACGAGGTCTATGAAGGCCAGGTCATCGGCATTCACAGCCGCGACAACGACCTGGTGGTGAACCCGCTCAAGGCCAAGAAGCTCACCAACATGCGCGCCGCGGGCCGCGACGAGAACATCATTCTCGTGCCGCCGATCCGCTACACGCTGGAGCAGGCGATGGAATTCATCGCCGATGACGAGCTGGTGGAAGTTACGCCGTTGAACATTCGCATCCGTAAACGCTTGCTCAAGGAAAACGATCGCAAGCGCGCCGGTTATAAATCCGCTTCCGACGATTCGGACGAATAGTCCTTCGGTTGCCCGATGCCCTCGCTGAACAGCGAGGGCATCCCATGTCTGCAACATCAGACATAACCCTCGTCCACCCCTCGGTGGTTTACCTTCCTTTCACATAAAACCGGGAGCTGTTTCACACCCGGTTGCCGCCGCCGCGCCTAGGATGGGGCGGAAGCGGTATTGCTTCACAATCAACGCATTCATCAGCGGCATGCATCGACTGCTAGAACAGCAGATCAAGGACGCGACGCGGCCCGACGGCGAGCTGGATCTCGGCAAGCTGCTGGTCTCGGTCGGCGGCTGTTACCTGCGCACCGACGAGGAGCGCCGGGGCATCGTGCGTTCCATGCAGCTGATGTCGGACGAAGCCACTGCGCTGACTCGCGAGCTGCGCGAAAGCACTGCCAGCCAGCTGCAGGCCGTGCTCGATCACGTCAAGGACGTGATTATGACGGTCGACGACGCCGGCCACGTCGCTTCCATCAATCCCACCGGCGAACGCGTGTTCGGTCATGCCGAGTCCGATGCGATCGGGCGTCCGCTGAGCTTTCTGTTGCCGCAGCTGGCGACCAAACAATCCATTCCCGCCGAGTTGGAACAACTCGCCGCGCGTCTCGACGACACTCAGGTCGACTTAGCCCCGCACGAAACATTCGGCCAGCGCAGTAACGGTGCGCAGTTCTCCGCCGAGATCGCCGTTAGCAAGACGCGCATGAATCGGCGCGACGTATTCGTCGTTTGTTTGCGCGACACCAGCGATCGAAAAATGGCGGAGGCGGCGCTGCGAGACAGCGAGGCTCGCTATCGCACGCTGGTCGAACATGCGCCGGAAATCATCGTGGTGGTGGATCTAGATCAGAATCGCCTGGTCGATCTCAACGAAAACGCCGTGCGCTTTTTCAAGATGGAGCGCGAAGCACTGCTCAAGAGCAGCGCCGATACGTTGAGTCCGCCGCATCAGCCGGACGGCTCGCTGTCGTCGCACTCCAATCGCGCGCAGTTCGATCGCACCATGGCGGGCGAGGCCCCGGTGCTCGAATGGGTGTTTCGCGACAGCTTCGGCAACGACATTCCCTGCGAAGTGCGCTGGGTACGCCTGCAATCTCATGGCCAGCGGCTGATTCGCGGCAGCATCACGGATATCACCGAACGCAAGCGCGCCGAGCTGCTGGCAGCGGGTGAGCGCCGTGTGTTCGAACGCCTCGCGGCGAATGTCGATCTGAAGATCACGTTGCAGGCGATCACCGATGTGGTCGAGCGAGTCGCGCCGGATTCTGTTTGCGCGATCCGCATGCTCGATGCGTCGGGCAAACATCTGACCCTGTGTTCTGGCCCGAGATTGCCGGCGGTGTACGCGCAGGCGATGGAAGGCATCGCCGTTGCGGCTCGTAATGGTTCGTGCGCGGCGGCTGTGTATCTACAGCGACAAGTCATCGTTGCGGATATCGCACGCGATGCGCTGTGGGAGAACACGCGCGAAGCCGTGCTTACTGCCGGACTGCGCAGCTGCTGGTCGACGCTCATCCATTCTTCCGATGGTCGGATTCTCGGCACACTCGCGCTGTATTTCCGCGCGCCGCGCAGTCCTTTGCGACGTGATTTCGAACTGATGGCGCGCATGACGCAGCTTGCCGGCATCTCGATCGAGCGACGGTTCGCCGAGAACGCCTTGCGCGAAAGTGAAGCGCGTTATCGCCGTTTGTTCGACAACGTCATGGAAGGTGTCTACAGCTCGACCAATGATGGTCGTTTCCTGTCCGTGAACCCGGCGTTGGCACGAATGGTGGGTTATTCCTCACCCGCCGAACTGCTGGCGCTCGCGCCGCAGGCGATGTATCACGAGCAGGCTGAGCGTGAGGCGATCATCGCGGCGTTGGAACGCGATGGTGAAGTTCGGAACGCCGAGTTCCAGCTGCGCCGTGTGGACGGGACGATTCTCACGGTGATCGAGAATGCCCGTACCGTGCGTGACAACAACGGCCAGCTGGTCGGTTACGAAGGCACGATCTCCGACATCAGCGAACGCAAGCGCGCCGAGACCGCGGTCTTCGAGGAAAAGGAAAAAGCGCAGGTCACGCTGCAATCCATCGGCGACGCCGTCATCACGACCGATTCGAACGGCTGCATCGAATATTTGAATCCGGTGGCCGAGACGCTGACCGGGTGGGAATCGAACGAGGCCAAGGGCAAGCGGCTGCGCGAGGTCTTCAACATCCTCAACGAAGCGACGCGCGAACCGCTGGAGGATCCAGTGACGCGTTCGCTGCGCGAGGGACGGGTCATCACCGTCGCCGATCACACTGTGCTGGTGAATCGTCGCGGCCAGGAGATTGCGATCCAGGATTCGGCCGCGCCGATTCGCGATCGCTCGGGCAAGATCATCGGCGTCGTCATGGTGTTCCACGACGTCAGCAAGGAACGTCGCCTGCGGCGCGCGTTGGCGTATCAGGCCAGCCACGATGCGCTGACTGGATTGATTAATCGTCGCGAATTCGAGAATCGCCTCAACGAGGCGTTGTTGACCGCGCGCTCGGATGAGGGCACGACGCACTGCCTGCTGTATCTCGACCTGGATCAGTTCAAGCTGGTCAACGACACGTGTGGCCACCAGGCAGGCGATCGCCTGCTGAAGCAGATCACAGGTTTGCTCCAGACGCGCATTCGCACCAGCGACACCATCGCGCGTCTCGGCGGCGATGAATTCGGCCTGCTACTGCAGGATTGCACATCAGAGCGCGCGGCGAAGATTGCTGACAACCTGCGTCAGGCGATTCGTGAGTTCCGCTTCGAGTGGCAAGACGGCGCGATGAATGTCGGCGTGAGCATCGGCATCGTCGAGATCAACAGCACCAGCGAGAGCATCGCGAGCGTCATGAGCGCCGCGGACGTGGCCTGTTACGCCGCCAAGGATTCGGGGCGCAATCGCGTTCACATGTATCAATACGGCGCGGCGCCGGAGCGGCATCGCGAGATGCAATGGGTATCGCGCCTGACGCGAGCTTGCGAGGAAAACCGCCTCGAGCTGTATTACCAGCCCATCGTGCCGATCGGCGCGACGCGCGACACGCGAGGTCACTACGAGCTGCTGTTACGCATGCGAGGCGAGCAGGGCGAGCTGGTGCAACCGGCGGAGTTCATTCCGGCGGCCGAGCGTTACAACGTCATGTCCATGATCGATCGTTGGGTCGTCAGTCAGGCGCTCGGCGCGCTGGCTCACTACCGGACGGACGGCGATCCGCGGCATGGCTACACGCTATCCATCAATCTGTCCGGCACGTCGTTGAACGATGATCGATTCCTCGAATTCCTCATCAACGAACTGCAGACGTATGACTTGAGCCCGGGAGCGGTGTGCTTCGAGATCACCGAGACCGCGGCGATTTCCAACCTCGCCAATGTCGTTCACTTCATGCGCGAGTTCCGCGCACGCGGATGTTTGTTCTCGCTCGACGATTTCGGCAGCGGCTTGTCGTCGTTCATGTATCTGAAGAATCTGCCGGTCGATTATCTGAAGATCGACGGTTCCTTCATTCAGAACGTCACGACCGATCATGTCGATCGCAGCATGGTTGAGGCCATTACTCAGATCGGTCGCGCCATGGGGTTGAAAACCGTCGCCGAGCGTGTCGAGACCGCTGAGGTTTTGAAGTGCCTCGCGGAGATTGGCGTCGAGTATGCGCAGGGTATCTACATCGCCAAGCCTGAGCCCGC
>JBEVKA010000207.1:0-9547 GCA_040509855.1 Steroidobacter sp. | reverse complement strand
ATTTGTTTGGCTGGGTGGAGGACGCGCTCGGACTGCCGAAGTACACAGTGAAGATCGGCGTCATGGACGAAGAGCGTCGCACGAGCCTCAACCTGCGCGCGTGCATCGAGCAAGTGAAACACCGGCTCGTGTTCATCAACACCGGTTTCCTGGATCGCACCGGAGATGAAATTCACACGGCCATGCACGGTGGCGCGGTGATGCGTAAGGATACGATCAAGGCGCAACCGTGGCTGGTCGCTTACGAAAAGCGCAACGTCGAAGTTGGACTGCAAGCTGGCCTGCGCGGACGCGCGCAGATCGGCAAAGGCATGTGGGCCATGCCGGACAGGATGGCTGCAATGCTGGCCGCGAAGGCAGGGCATCCGCGTGCCGGTGCGAATACTGCGTGGGTTCCGTCACCGACCGCCGCGACGTTACACGCGCTTCACTATCACCAGGTGGATGTGACCGCGGTTCAAGACGAGCTGCAGAGTCAGTTACGCAGTGGCAAGGCGACAGGCATCGATGATTTGTTACTCGCACCGCTGGCCACATCGAGCCTCAGCGCCGCCGATATTCAGAACGAGCTGGACAACAACATCCAGGGCATTCTCGGCTACGTGGTGCGATGGATCGATCAGGGCGTCGGTTGTTCCAAGGTGCCGGACATTCACGATGTCGGCCTGATGGAAGACCGCGCCACCTTGCGCATCTCCAGTCAGCACGTGGCGAACTGGCTGCATCACGAGGTCTGCACGGAAGCCCAAGTGAAAGAAACATTGGCGCGCATGGCGAAAGTCGTGGACGCGCAGAACGCGGGCGACCCGCTGTATCGACCGATGGCGCCGGATTTGAGTGCCAGCCTCGCGTTCCAGGCCGCGACCGACCTGATCTTTCAGGGACTGGAACAGCCGAACGGCTATACCGAATACATCCTGCATCGGCGCCGCCGACAGCTCAAGGCCAGTGAGCTACAAACGTGAGTCGAGCCACTCGATCCAGTGTTGCACCGGTGTTTGCGCGGCGCCGGCAAGATGGGTGATGCAGCCGATGTTGGCGGACAGGATCAGATCGGGCGCTTGAGCCTCAAGGGCGCCGAGCTTGCGATCGCGTAATTGCGTGCTCAGCTCAGGCTGCAACACCGAGTAGGTGCCAGCGGATCCGCAGCACAAGTGACTCTCCGGAATCGGCAGCACGACCGCGCCGAGCACGCCCAGAAGATTTTCCACCACGCCGCGAATTTTTTGTCCGTGCTGCAGAGTGCAGGGCGGATGAAACACGACGCGCTGTGACGTCGTGTCGCGCAGCTTCGAGCGCAACGTTTGTGCGTGCTCCGGCAGGATCTCCGCCAGGTCGCGAGTGAGTTCGACGATGCGTTGGGCTGCTTCGGCATACTCGGGATCGTGGCGTAGTAGGTGCGCGTACTCTTTAACCATCGCGCCACAACCGGATGCATTGATGACGATCGCCTCGACACCCGCTTCCACATGGGGCCACCACGCGTCGATGTTGCGACGGACTTCGGCCAGCGCGGCCTCGTGATCGTTCAAATGATGTTTGATGGCGCCACAGCAGTTTGCTGGCGGAGCAATCGTTTGAATCTCCAGCGCATCCAGCACGCGCGCGGTGGCGGTGTCGATGTTAGGTGACATCGACGGCTGCACGCATCCCAGCGGTAAGAGCATCTTGCGAGCATGAGTTCGCTGTGGCCAAGCGCCTGGATCGCGCCGTTGCGGTACCTTCGCGCGAATGGATTCCGGCAGCATCGCGCGCAACGCTTGTCCCGTTCGCATAGCCGGTCCGAATGCCTTGCTGGTCAAGCCATGTTTCAGCGCCGAGCGAGTCAGTCGCTCGCTGGCTGGCCGTGCGACTTTTTCGTCGACGATTGCACGGCCGATATCCACCAGGCGTCCATACTGCACGCCGGAGGGGCACGTGGTCTCGCACGCGCGACAGGTCAAACATCGATCCAAATGCAGCTGCGTGCTTTGCGTGGGCTCGACGCCTTCGAGCACTTGTTTGATGAGATAGATCCGTCCACGCGGACCATCGAGCTCATCGCCCAACAATTGATAGGTGGGGCAAGTGGCCGTGCAGAATCCGCAATGGACGCAGCGACGCACGATTTCCTCGGCCTCTTTGCCGGCGGGTGTGTCTTTGATGAAGTCGGCGAGCTGTGTTTTCACGGTGGGTCGGTCACAGATCGGAATACAGTCGGCCGGGATTGAAAATGCCGGCGGGGTCGAACTGGGCTTTCAGGCGGCGATGGATGGTTGCGAGCGTCGGCGCGAGCGGTGTGAATACGCCATGCGAGCGGTCGCCACCACGAAACAGAGTTGCGTGGCCGCCAGCCTGCGTCGCGGACTCTCGAATGTGCTCGGCGCTCTGATCGGTTCGCAGCCAGCGCAGCGCGCCACCCCATTCGATGAGTTGTGGGCACTGAATCGGCAACGGCGCGGCGGTAGAGGGAACAGCGACGCGCCACAACGGCAATTCGCCCGCGAAGAATGGATGCGTCTGTTCGCGAATGCTGTGCCAGAACGGGTCAGCTCGTGAGTTTTCGAAGTCCGCGCCGCCGAGCGATTGCTTCGCTGCTGTCACGGCAGCGGAGGCTCCCGCCAATCTCAGATACAGCACGCCCTCGTGCCAGGCCGACGCCGAGAGTGGCAACGGTTGGCCGGCCCATTCATTGAGCTTGTCGACGGCCGTTGCCGCCGGCATTTCGAATGTCAGCGTGTGATGCAGGATCGGTCGCGGCAGCACTTTCAACGACACATCGACGATCACGCCGAGGATGCCCATCGAGCCGGCCATCAATCGCGCGAGATCGTAGCCTGCGACATTCTTCATCACTGTGCCGCCGAAGCTGAGCACTTCACCACGACCGTCGACGAGTCGCGCGCCGAGAACGAAATCGCGAACGCTGCCGTAGGTCGGGCCGAACGAAACGCGTCGTGGGCCGGACAGTCCTGCGGCCACACAACCGCCGACGGTGGCTCCCGAGCCGAAATGCGGTGGCTCGAACGCGAGCATCTGTCCGTTCTCCGCGAGCAACTGTTCCAACTCCGCCAGCGATGTGCCTGCTCGAGCTGTGATGACCAGCTCCGTCGGTTCGTAGTCGACGACGCCGGCGATGCTGCGCGGATCGAGCAACGTTCCCCGAGCAGCATTGCCGTAGAAATCTTTCGTCCCGCCAGCGCGAATGTGTAGCGGTGTGCGGGCCGCGGAGGCAGCGCGTATCGTTTCGCACAGCTGATTCAGAGCTTGATCCATTAGAACCGTGGCAGCTCTGGAAACTTGATGTCGCCGCGACTCACGCGCATGCGTCCGTACTCGGCGCATCGATGCAGCGTCGGCACGACCTTGCCCGGATTCAACAAGCCCGGTGGATCGAACGCGCTCTTCACGGCGAGGAACGCGTCGAGCGTCGGCCGGCCAAACTGCGAGCACATCTGATCGAGCTTCTCGACGCCGACCCCATGTTCGCCGGTGATGGTGCCGCCCATTTGCACACACAGCTCCAGGATTTCGGCTCCGAACGCTTCCGCGCGCGCCACGACCTCGGGATCGGAGTCGTCGAACAGGATCAGCGGATGAAGATTGCCGTCGCCGGCGTGGAAAACATTCGGGCAACGCAATCCATACTTGGGTTCGAGCGCCTGGATGGCTTTCAACATTTCGCCGAGCCGACGCCGTGGAATCGTGCCGTCCATACAGTAGTAAGCTGGCGATGCGCGGCCGGCGGCGGGAAACGCATTCTTGCGTCCAGCCCAGAAACGCAAACGTTCCAGCTCGCTGGTGGAAACTTGAATGCGCGTCGCACGAGCGGCGCGCAGTACGCCGGACATGCGCTCGATTTCTTCGGCCACTTCATCGGCCGTGCCATCCGATTCACACAGCAACACCGCGGCGGCATCCATGTCATAACCGGCTTTGGCGAATGGCTCGACCAATCGAATCGCGGCCTGGTCCAGCATTTCCAAACCGGCGGGAATGATGCCGTCGGCGATCAGCGCGGCGACCGCGTCACCAGCCTCGCCGATGTCACCGAAGCTGGCCATGATGCAACGAGCGGTCTGCGCGACTGGCACCAGACGCACCGTGACTTCGGTGATGACGACCAGCATGCCTTCGGAGCCGATGACGAGTGCCAACAGATCCAGGCCGGGTGCGTCGGGCGCGAGACCGCCGAACTCCACGGGTTCGCCTGCGATGGTGAGGCCACGAACGCGCAGTACGTTGTGAACGGTGAGCCCATACTTCAAACAATGCACGCCGCCGGAATTCTCCGCGACGTTGCCGCCGATGGTGCAGGCGATCTGGCTGGATGGATCGGGCGCGTAGTAGAGGCGATGACGCGCGGCTGCTTCGCTGATCGCTAGATTGCGCACGCCGGGTTGAACTGTGGCCGTGCGCGCACGCGCATCGATCGACAAGATACGATTGAACTTGGCGAGCGACAGCAACACGCCCTCTTGGTGAGGCAGAGCGCTGCCGGACAAGCCTGTGCCGGCGCCGCGTGGCACGACCGGCACCTGCTCCCGATGACACAATTGCAGAATGCGCGCGACCTGCTGTTCCGTTTCGGGCAGCGCCACTACCATTGGCAGCTGTCGAAACAAGGTCAGCCCATCGCATTCGTAAGGTCGGGTGTCCTCTTCCCGAAACAGCACCGCGCTTGCCGGGAGGAATGTGCGCAATGCTGCGACCAGCTGGCGCTGCCGGTCCGCTGGCGTCAACTGACTGGCGGGGGTGGCGCTGTTCATGGACACATCATAGTGGACCCAACAGGGTGGACAATGGGTGGGCGGGTGAAACAGCCACTACGAAGACCGGCGCAAAAGCATTGATGATCCGCGTGCAGACCGAATATCTTCGCGTCTGGCCGAAGCAAACAGCAGAAGGATGTCCGCATGACGACCCACAGCCGCAGAGACGTAATCATCGCCGCCAGCGCGATCACCGGGGCCAGTGCCGTCACTGAAGCCACTGCCGCGTCGGCCACGAGCAAACCGTCGATACCGCCGGTGGTTCATCACGTGTTCTTCTGGCTCAAGAATCCCAAGTCCAAGGAGGACCTGGCGAAGCTGCTGGCGGGGCTGCGGACCTTGGGCGGCATCGAGACCGTCAAGGCCATTCACATTGGCGTGCCGGCGGAAACCGAGCAGCGCGGCGTGGTCGATTCGAGTTACAGCGCGTCGGAAATCCTGTTTTTCGATGACGTCGCCGGTCAGAACGCCTACCAGGTCCACGCCATCCATCAAAAGTTCGTCGCCGACTGCCAGCACCTGTGGGAGCGCGTGGTGGTGTACGACGTCAAACCCGCCTGAGAATCAACGTTCGCCGCGATTGATGAGGTCGGCGGTGGCGCGAGCGATGATCTCCAGCGCGCTGGAGATGTCGCGGTGATAGCGCTCTCCGTCTTCGGTCAGCACGCTGCCGGTGGCCGAGCGTCGTATCAGCTGGGTGCCGGTCCAGTCTTCGATGGTGCGCAGGTGCCGGCTCACCACGCCGTGATCGCGGCGTAAATACTGAGCGGCTTTACGCACACCGCCCAGGCGCGCGATCGCGTCGAAGGCGCGTAAGGTTTCGAAGGGCGGCAACACCCGGCGAGACAGCAGTTCCGGCGCGTCATCGTTCTTTTCGGTGGCTGGGGTAGCGTCGCGCACGGATCACCTCGCCTGACGGGTCGGTGCGCGCATGGTGCCGATTCATGTTCAGCGGCGCAACCGCTGCCGAGTCGCAGGGAACTTGCCGACGAACGTACGGATTGCGCTTGCATACCCCCGCACCCAAATGGCATATGGGCCGCGTCATGACCGAAGTGCCGCCCAAGACCGCACCGTACGAACTGCTATTGTCCCTCGACGATGTGATGCGGCCGTTGGTGGAGGCGTCCGAGATTACGCTCGCCGCCGCGGTTCACCTGGGTCACTACCTGAATGTGAATCGCTGCGCCTACGCCGATGTCGAGGCCGACGAAGATACGTTCAATCTCACCGGTAACTATAACCGCGAGGTGCCCAGCATCGTCGGTCGTTATCGCTTCACGGACTTCGGTGACGAATGCCTGCGCATGATGCGCGCCGGCGAAGCGTACGTCGTCGAGGATTCGGAGCTCGATCCACGCACCCAAAGCGTGCTGAGTGCGTATCGGCAAACGGTGATTCGCGCGGTCATCTGCGTCCCGCTGCTGAAGGCCGGCCGATTCACCGGGGCGATGGCGGTTCATCAGTCACAGCCGCGTCGCTGGCAGCGCGACGAAGTGGAGTTGGTGCAACTGGTCGCGAGCCGTTGCTGGGAGTCCATCGAGCGCGCTCGCGTGACGCGAGCACTGAGGCAGCTCAACGAAAATCTCGAGCGTCAGGTGCAGCTGCGCACCGAGGCTTTGAAGCGCAGCGAACGACAACTCGCGCAGCTGGTAAACGGCATCGCCGACTGCGCCATCTTCATGCTGGATCCGAGCGGCCGGGTGACCACCTGGAACATCGGCGCCGAGCGCATCAAGGGTTATCACGCCGAAGAGATCATCGGCCATCACTTCTCCCAGTTCTATACGCCGGAGGACCGCGCCGCTGGTTTGCCGGCGCGAGTGCTCGCCGACATTGCAGCGAACGGCAAGTTCGAAGGCGAGGGCTGGCGCGTGCGCAAGGATGGCTCGCGGTTCTGGGCCAGCGTGCTGATCGATCCCATCTACGGGCCCGACCGGCTGATCGCCGGCTACGCCAAGATCACTCGCGACATGAGCGAGCGTCGCCTGATGCAGGACCAGCTCAATCATGCGCAGAAAATGGAAGCCATCGGACAACTGACGGGTGGCGTCGCGCACGACTTCAACAATCTGCTGACGGTGATTCTCGGCAACCTGGACAACATTCAGCGCCGCCTGCGTTCGGACGATGAGAAGTTACAACGCTCCATCGAGCATGCTGTGCAGGGCGCGGAGCGAGCCGCCGCACTCACTCATCAACTGCTCGCATTCGCGCGACGTCAGCCGCTGAATCCCAAGCCGACTGCCGTCAACCAGCTGGTCACGACGCTGCTCGACATGATCCGACGCACACTGCCGGAAGATATTTCCGTGCAATCGCGGCTGAGCGGCGGCGCGGGCCATGTCAGCGTCGATCCGAACCAGATGGAAAGCGCGTTGCTGAATCTCGCGGTGAACGCGCGTGACGCCATGTCCGGCAGGGGCACACTCAGTATCGACACCGTGGCCGTCGACATCGATGCTCACGAAGCGCAGCAGCTGGGCGATCTGAGCGCGGGGCCGCATGCGATCATTTGCGTTACCGACACTGGCAGCGGCATGTCGCCCGAAGTGATCGAGCGCGCCTTCGATCCGTTCTTCACCACCAAGCCGCAAGGGCAGGGCACCGGGCTCGGTCTGAGCCAGGTGTTCGGTTTCGTGAAGCAGTCTGGCGGTAGTGTGAAACTGGAAAGTGAAGTGGGGCGCGGCACGACCGTCAAAATCTATCTGCCGCGGCTGGACAAGGACACCGTGGTGGAAGCACCGGAGCAATCCAATCCGGAAGTGCATGGTCGTGAGCAGACCGTGCTGGTGGTCGAGGACGAACCCAGCGTGCGTTCCTACAGCATCGAATGTTTGCAAGAGATCGGCTTCGATGTGCTGCACGCCGAAGACGGGCCGGCCGCGCTGCGAATCATTGCCGAGCATCCCGAAGTTCGTTTGTTGTTCACGGATGTCGGCCTGCCTCGCATGAATGGTCGAGAGCTGGCGGATGAGGCGCGCAAGCTGCGGCCCGACTTGCCAGTGTTGTTTACCACCGGCTACGCGCAGGACGCGATGTTTCAACAGGGCAAGCTCGGCGAGAACATGGCGCTGCTCACCAAGCCGTTCAATCGCAAGCGGCTCGGCGAGTGCGTGCACGGCCTGTTGGATAAGAACTAACTCACGCGGTACCAACGACCGATACGTCGCGCTCACCAAAGTGCGCGACGGTGGATGACTCCCGCCGCTGCCGGCCAATGCCTCGCTGCCCCGAATATGGCGCCGACCCCGGGGCAGAGATCTCTGCGTACCACCGCGGGTTTCCAACTCGTAGGAGCGCAGCATGTCGACCAGCCAACGCCATCGGCGGATTGCAATTGTTTTGCTTGCAACCTTGCTCGTGCACATCTCGATCCCCGCGTCACCGGAGGATTTCACCGCGGAGTCCGAGGCGTTCTTTCGCTCTCCGTTCGATCTGTTTCGGGCGCGTCATTTGTTCGAGCGCGAGACCTTCGGCGGCAACGGACGCACCTGCCTCACGTGTCACAGCCGCGAGACCGGCACGTTCGATCCAGCAGATGCGCAGCGCCGTTTCGCGCACAATCGCAAGGATCCTTTATTCCTCGCCGATGGCAGCGATGACGGCAAGGGCAACGGCACGCAGCGGATTCGCAAGGATGCAACCCTCCTGGTGCGGATTGCGCTACCGGACAATGTGAGTCTCGCGAATGATCCGTCGGCCCGCAGCGTCGTGGTCCGTCGTGGCGTGCCTTCGACGTTGAACACGCCGGCGCTCGATCCGCTGCTGATGTGGGATGGCCGTCAGCCGGACCTGATGGCGCAAGCGCGCGGCGCGATCTTCGATCATGCTCAGGTGAAAAAGGAACCGAAGGCGCGGGATCTCGAATTGATCTCGGCGTTTCAACATCTGCCGCCGTTCTTCAGCTCGGTGCCGATGTTGAAGTACGCCTACCTGGGCATCGAGCCCAAGCTGCCCGAGGGGCGCACCGCTGCGGAGAAGCGCGGCCGACGTTTCTTCCTCGATGTGCCGCCCGAAGGCGACTTCAAGACCGGCTTGTGCGCCGGTTGTCACAGCGGCCCGATGCTCAACGAGACCAACGAGTTCATTCCCGCGCCGCCGTTCAAGCGTGGCGGCCGGTTCCAATCGGTTGGTGTGTCCGAAATCAATTCGGCCGGCAATCCGGCGTACGACTTCGTGTTCACGAATGCGGACGGCTCGACGACGACCTTGCGCAGTCCGGATCCGGGTCGCGCGCTGATTACAGGTAATGCGCAGGATTTCGAGAGCGCGAACGCGTTCAAGATTCCGTCGCTGTGGGGCGTGGCGCGCACCGCACCTTACTTCAACGATAACTCGGCGAAGTCGCTGGATGATCTGGCGCGACACTATGCGTTGTTCTTCTCCTTGATCTCACCGATCGTGCTGACCGAACAGGATCAGCAGGACATGGTTGCGTACATGAAGCTGCTGCGCTGAGCGGGGGAGCGCGAGGCGCTCCTGCGTGGAGCGCCTCGACGCGCCATGGTTAGCGAGAATACAAATCGAGGACAGCGGATCCGGCGAGCAGATACGCGCCGATGCCATAGTACTGCGTGTCTTCCTTCGCGACGTTCTGCGGACGATCGCCGACCTGTTGCACCCAGCCCAGTCGTCCGTCGGGCTCCACTGCGGTTTGCAGTGCTTGCCAGCCGCGGATCACCGCCGGCTCGTAGGTCTTGCGGTCGAGCAAGCCAGCCTCGATGCCCCAGGCCATACCGTAGACGAAGAAGCCGGTGCCGCTGCTTTCCGGTGGCGAGTCTTCCGGTGCCAGC
>JBEVKA010000206.1:0-3143 GCA_040509855.1 Steroidobacter sp. | reverse complement strand
TTCACATCGTGCAGCTCGCTGGCCAGCGAGCTGCGCGGGGCGACTCGCCCGCGCACTCGCGCCGGCCTGCGCCGGCGAGGGCCGGGCAGGGCGAGCGGCAACAAACCGAGCAGCAGCAGCCACCAATCGAAGCTGCCGCCACCACCCCCGCCGCCACCGCCGATCGGCGTCTGCGAAGGCGGCGTCGTCGAGACCGCGGTGGCCATCGCGAAATCAGTATCGTCCGTCGCACCGGCGCTGTCCGTGACTCGCAAGCGCAAGGTGAAATTGCTGGTGCCCGTGACCTGCAGCGTCGTGTTGCTGCCGGTGGCATTCGCAATCGTCGGCGTCGCGCCCGTGACATTCACCACGCTCCATTGATAGCTCGCGACCGAGCTACCGCTGGTGTCGAAGCTGGTGCGGGCATCGATTGAAATGTTGGCATTGACGTCGATGGTCCCTGGCGCCTGGATCACGCCGAAAGGTGCTGCCAACGCATTCACTGCCGCGGCGGTATTGAGCATGCCGGCGCCGCAAGTCGCAGTCGTGCAGATACATTCTTCGCCCTGCACGAACGTGGTCGGCACGCGGCAGATGCTGTTGGTCGTCGAGCTGGTGGTCGGGAAGGGCAGCGCCGTGCCTTGGATCACCGCCGAGTACTGCGCCGGGCTGAGAGCCGGATTCACCGCGTTCAACAACGCGATCGCGCCCGACACCAACGGCGCCGAGAAGCTGGTGCCGAAGTTGGGACGATTCACGCGGTCGGTGTAACCAGAACCCGCCGGGTCGTCGATAGGGGTAGTGGAGCCGAGATTGATGGCCGCGAGAATTGAATAAACGCAGGGCGTGGCTTGAGTGATTGTGGTGTTGACGCAGTTGCCGGCCGGCGCGCTGATGTCCGTGCCCGGGCCGAGATTGCTGTAACCGACCTTGGTGCCGGCCTGACGCAAGCCGCCGACGCCCACCACGCCATCGCAGTTCGCCGGCGAGCCGACGTCCACGCCGTCGTTGCCGACCGACGCCACCACCACCGTGCCCGCGGCGTTGATCGCATTGATCGCGTTTTGATAGAGCGGTGTACATGCGCCGTCGCCGCCGAGACTCAGATTGATGATTTTGGCCGGGTTGGGGTTGAGCGGCACATTCGGCACTGTCAGGCCGGCCGACCACAGCATCGCGTCGACGATGTCGGTGTCACGGCCACCGCACTTGCCAAGCACGCGCACCGGCAGAATGCGAGTGTCCCAACCGAGGCCCGCCATGCCCATGCCTTCGTCAGTGGTCGCGCCGATCAGGCTCGACACGCGAGTGCCGTGCCACGAGCTGTTGCTGAGATCGCAATTCGCCAGCAGACCGGTGCGATCCTGGGACGCCACAAAGTCGCCAGTATCCTCAGGGTTGTTGTCGCGGCCGTCGCCGTCGTTTGCGATCACGGGCTCGGAAATGAAATCGTAGCCGGGCAACAATTTGCCGGGGAGGAAGGCACCGGGATTACTGGGGTCTGGCGCCGGGGCGAAATCGGGATGCGCGGGGCGTATGCCGGTGTCCAGCACCGCGACGATGGTGCTATAGCTGCCGTTGGTGACATCCCACGCCTGGTCGGTGCGAGTCGCGGCGGCCTCGGCGCTGAGCAGATACCACTGATCGTTGTTGACGCGAGGATCGGACGGCAGCGCGTGCGCGAAGCGACGCTTGTCGGCGACAGCGTACTCGACGTCAGGATCGGCGCTGAGCTTGGCGAGCACACCTTGCAGCTCGGCCTTCGCCATCATGTGATCGAGCTTGAACACTTCGGTGTTGCCCCAGCCGGTGCGCTTGCTCTGGAGCGCGACGCCCGCGGTGGTGGTCAATTTGCTCGACCGTTGCACGGCCGACGATTTGGTAACAGTGGTACTGCTTCCGTTGCGCCACTTCACGACGATTTGATCGGTGATATCCGCGGCGCGCGCCGGCGCCGGACCCTGGTATTCCTTCGACTGTGCGAAGGCCGGTGCGGCGGCGAGGGCCGCAAGCGCAAAGGCGACGAGCGTCTTCATTGGGTGATTCCTTGCGACTCCATTGCGAGTTTAGCAAATGCCCTGGTAGCGATCGGGCAAATCAGACCACGGCGAAAATGTACGCGCGATGAATGTTTCAATGGGGCGAACCCCGATACGCACGCCAGCGACTTCGACCTGTGAGCACGATGCCAGTGAGCATGATGCGCGCACGCGGCCAACGGTCGCATCCACCTGGCGGCCGCGGTCGAATCCATCAGCGGTTCTTCAATCAACTTCAGCGCTTCGCAAACCCGTGTATTAGCTGAGCTATTCGCTGCTTCAACCATCCTGGATTCCGTGACGTAGCGCACGCCAGACACCTTGCGGGTCTCGGCGTGACCTAGGTACGATCCGCCGCGAATTTAACAATACTCACGGTGGCGTCGACGCGGTTTCCCGGCAAGAATTTGCGGCGGAGACCCCTCGTTCGACGATGCGGGATGGCAGTGGATCGCAAGCAATCTCACGGACGATCGGGCGCGAGCGAATTGTTTCTGCATGTACCAAATCGCAATCATTGGCGCCGGCCCCGCGGGGTTGAGCGCAGCCGCGCGAGCGGCGGCGCGTGACGGCCAGGGCCGGCGTTCCGCGCCGAGCTATGTCCTGTTAGAAGGCTTCAACGCGCACGCCAAGACCATCCAGCGCTACCAGAAAGGTAAGCACGTGAGGGCCGAGCCGGGATTCCTCGATCTGCGCAGCGATCTGGGATTCGGTGCCGGCAGCCGCGAGAAAATTTTGTCGGCGTGGGGCGACGGTCTGCGCCAGCTGCGCGTCAACATTCGCCACAACGCCGAAGTCCGCAAGATCAGCGGCAGCAAGGGCGCGTTCGCCATCCAGCTCGTCAGCGGCGAAACCATCAATGCCGCGCACGTGGTGCTCGCCATCGGCCTCGAAGGCAATCCGCGCAAGTTGGGTTGTTCCGGCGAAGATCTCGACCGCGTCCAGTATCAGCTCGACGATCCGAAAGAATTCAGCAACGAGACCATCCTGGTGGTCGGCGCCGGCGACTCGGCGATCGAAAACGCGCTGGCGCTGGCGGAACAGAACGACGTCTGGATCTTGAATCGCGGCAAGGACTTTAGTCGCGCCAAGGACGCGACTCTCACCGCCGTGGTCGCGGCCATC
>JBEVKA010000205.1:0-5456 GCA_040509855.1 Steroidobacter sp. | reverse complement strand
GATGGATAAACCGCGCACGCCGCCGGAAACATTGGCACGCGCCAGGAATATCGCGCTCGCCAACGGCCTGCGCCACGTTTACATGGGCAACGTGCACGACTCCGCGGGCTCCAGCACTTACTGCGTTGGTTGTGGCAAGCGAGTTATCGAACGCGACTGGTTTGAGCTCGGCGAATGGCAGCTCGACGCCCAAGGGCAATGTTTGCACTGTGGTGCGCAGCTTCCCGGCGTGTTCGATGGTGCAGCTGGCAATTGGGGCGCGAAGCGAGTGCCCGTGCGTCTCGCGCAAGTCGTATAAAACAAGGCCCACCGACGTTTCCGTCGGCAGGCCCTGTCGCTCGGCTTTGGACTCAGCTGAGGCGATCGTGGCCTAGAAGCGCCACTGACCGTTCAGCCAGAACGCGTTGGAATCATCCACGCCTTCCAGATCGATCTTTTCGTACTCGAGCTTGGCATGCAGACGTTCGAAGAACGTCATGCCCAGGCCCACGCCGTACATCACATCCTCGCCACTGTCCTGTGAGTCGAAGTCCGGATCGAGCGGATCGTCGATGTCCGCAGTGATGTCGAGGTCGTAGAAGTAATAACCCAGCTTGGCCGACAACTCGACCGGCCCCAGCGGCAGCGTGCCGATGATGGACGGCGCGAAGCCGGACAGCTCGGCGCGATAGTTACCGCTCGAACCGCTGGTGCTGATGTCATCCTCCGGGCCGCCGTAATCGATGTATGCAGCCTGCAGAGAAATATATGGATTCAAGCGCCAGCCGATGAACGCCTGCCACGCCGTATCGCTATCGTCGAGACGACCGATGGCTTCGTCGATGCCGTCGGCGCCATCGATTTCGATATCGAATTGACCGACGCCGCCACCGATATACAAGCCCTCGTCGTTATCCGGCGACTGCGCGTATGCGGCCCCCGATCCCAATGCCAGCAACATTGCCGCTGTGATTGCGCGTTTCATGAACAAACTCCGTTACGTATTTGCAACTCGTGCCGGAGAAACGCTCTGTAGATGTTGAGGTTCCCTGTCGATATTTCTGATGCGTCGGCGCTACTGTCCGAACACCCAGCGGATCAGCTCGGCGTGTACGGCTTCACCAGAGCCGCCTTGCGCCCCGGGATGATTGACCATGATGACGACGACGTAAGTTTTTCCAGACGCGGCGTTCACGAAGCCAGCCAGCGCGCTCACATTGTCGAGATGACCGGTTTTGAGACGAATGCGGCCCTGCATGCCGGGCGACTTGAAACGATTGCGTAAAGTTCCATCGGTCGCGGAAAGAGGCAACGAGGCCGCGAACTCCGGCATGAACGGGCTGTGCCACGCAAGGTCCAGCATTTCGCCCAGGCCGCGCGCGGTGACGCGTTCGGCTCGCGACAATCCCGAGCCGTTGTCCAGCACGAAGCCGGGCATGTTGACGCCGCGGCTCGCGAGCCAGGTGCGAACGGCGTTGCGCCCATTCTCGATAGTCGCTGGCGGACCGTACTTCGCCACGCTCAATGTCAGCATCAGATGGCGCGCCATGACGTTGTTGGAATATTTGTTCACCAGCCGGATCACTTCCGCGAGCGGTAGCGAATCGTGTTCGTAGAACAGCGTCGCTTCCGGCGGCAATGTTTCTATTCGCATCGCGCCGTCGATGGCACCGCCCGACTGGGTCCACAGCGTGCGAAATGTTCCATACGCATAGTCGGGCGCCGTCATGATCGCGCGACTGATGGAGTAGTTGCCGCATGCAATCGGGAATACGCCGCGTACGACCACGACGTTCGGCGCGTCGATGGGATCGGGCGTGTCGAACGTGATGCCGCGGTCCGCGCTCTGGCAGCGTCCGTTACCCAGACGTACCTGGTTGCGCAATATCAGGTTGGCGGGCAGGGGATTGACCAGGATCAACGGTTGCTCGCGCAGCGTGCTGGGAATGACGGTGAAGCGCGAGCTTTGAAAGTTCACCATCAGCGCGTCCGGCAGTACGTTGTAGCTGCGGAACGGCTGCGCATCGAAGTCGCCGCGATTGCCTTCCTGAGGCACGAACAGGCTCTGATCGATGACGAAGTCGCCGGTGATCTTGGCCAGCCCCTGCTCGCGCAGGCCCTGCACGAATCGCCACCAGCGCTCGGCGGTCATGTACGGATCGCCGCCGCCGACCACGATCAGATCGCCGTTCAGCACGCTGTTGGCGAGATGGCCGTTGATATACGCCCGTGTCTTCCAGGTGTGACTGGGGCCGAGCGCATCCAGGGCCGCGTAAGTCGTGAGCACCTTGATGACCGAAGCAGGACTGCGCGGCAGGTTGTCGTTGACCTCCAGAATGACTTCGTTGCTGCCCGCGTCCCGCACATAGATGCTGACGTTCTTGGTCGGGATGCCAGCGCGCGCCATGACACGCTGAACGGCGGGAGGCAGCTGCGAATCCCGAGCGAGCGCCGGCGACGATGCGAGAGCTGTAAATGCGATGATCGCTGCGGACGCGAGGGATTTGAGCATTCGGCGGATGAATCGGCTGAAGCGGTGTATCGAAAGGGCCTCGGCCACTTTCGACCATGAAAATAGTTTAGCAGCGCCACTGCGTTAAATCGCCGCGCAATGTTCTTCTGTACGTGTACGCCGCATACTTCGCCCCCGACGCGACTCACACGATGGTTGAACCCCAATGCGGCGACTCTGGAACACGTTTCTCAAAGGCCTGGCGGCGGTGCTGCCGGTGGCGCTCACCGTCTATGTCGTGTTCTGGTTGGCGAAGACCGCGGACTCCGTGCTCGGCGGGCCAATGCGTGCGCTGCTGCCCGAGAATCGCTATGTGCCCGGCCTGGGCCTGCTTGCCGCGTTCCTGTTGATTCTCATCGCGGGGCTGCTGGTCGATGCGTACATCGTGCGGCGGCTGTTCCGCTTCGGCGAATCGATTCTCGCGCGCATCCCGCTGGTCAAGACCATCTTCGGCGCGGTGAAGGACTTCAGTCGCTTCCTGCCCGCCGGTGGCAAGGGACGTGATCCCAAGCGCGTCGTGCTCTGGAGCATGGGTAGCGCGCAGTTGATTGGTTTCGTCACCGAAGAGCAGGTGAGTCCCAAACTATTCGGCGCGGACAGCGCGGAGCTGGTCGCTGTTTATTTTCCGATGAGCTATCAAATCGGCGGCTACACGCTGTATCTCCACAAGGACGAGCTGAAGGAAACACAGCTGTCGGTGGAGGAGGCAATGCGGCTGGTGTTGATCGGCGGTGTGAGCAGTCACGCTCCCGGCCCGGCCGCGGGCAGCGGCTAGTTCGCCGCCGGCATGAAAATAAACATTTCTTCGCGCACTAAGACGAAGCAGCAAAAAACACTGCGAAAATAGCGCGTTGCGTATCGCAATTGTGACCTGCCTCTCGACCTGCCCAATCTTGCCCGTAGGGTGTCAATTCTTGTCACCTGTTCAGCTCTACGGGAACTGTGCCGGGTTTAACAATTTCACACTCTTCAGCGCGCGTGATGAATCACACTGCTGTTAGGATTTCCCCACTCCTCCCATTTGCTGGCCGCAAACTGGTTCGTCGTGACCGACGCCAATCTTCGACAAATTCGTGTGCTGCATATCGTGAGCTCCGGCGCCCTGGCTGGCAGCCTGCAGCAATCGTTGTTCATGCCGCTGCTGACACGGTTGCCGCGTCCACGCGTGAAATCGTTGGTGGCGTGTCTGTCGCCAGGTGCTGTGCCATCGGCAGTGCTGCGTCAGAGCGGCGTGCCCACTTACGATCTGCCGATCTCGCGCAAACGTTTCACACCGCGCGCGTTTCAAGAGTTGCAACAGGCGACGCGCAACTTTCGTCCCGACGTGATTCAAGCGTGGGGCCACACGGCGCAAATCATTTCCAGCTTTCTGCGCAAGCGCTGTGATTGGAAACCGCAGCTGGTCTGGAGCATCGCCGATACCATGCCGCTGGCGAAAGACGCTGGCCTGATCGATCGACAGAAGCTCAAGTACGCCGCCAAGTTCGCGGCGCGCGCGGATCGAATTTCATATAGCTCCGAGGCGGCGGCGTCTCAGCATCGACGCGTTGGGTTTCCGGAAGGCGGACATGAAACGATTCCGCCCGGTGTGGATGCCACACGCTTCAAGCCTGACTTCGCCGCGCGCCGCAAGTTGCGTGAGCAGTGGAATCTGCCCGGCGAAACGTTCGTGGTCGGCATGTACGCGCCGTTCCAGGCCGAGTCCGACTTCGCTACGTTGATTAAGGCGTTCGGCGAGCTGGTCAAGATCAATCCGAATGTGGCGCTGGTGCTCGCCGGCCACGGCGTGCAGAAAGGCAACGCGCCTTTGATGGGCCTGGTCGGTGGCAATGCGCTCGCCAGTCGCGTGCAACTGCTGGGCGAATGGTCCGATATCTCGTCGTTGTACAACGCGTGCGACGTCGTGTGTTCGAGCGCGATGAACGATCAGGCGCGCATGAATATCGTGATGGCGATGCTGTGCGGTGTGCCTTGCGTGGCCACTGGCATGGGCGCGCAAGGCGAAATCATCGGCACGCATGGCGTGGCCGTGGAGCCTGGCAATCCGGCTGCGTTCGTCAAAGGCATCACTCGTGTGATGCAGATGACGCCGGAGAAGCGCACGTTCATGGCGCAGGGCGCGCGCAAGCATGCGCTGGCGAACTATGTTTACGTGCGCTCGCTGCAGCGTTATCTGCAGCTCTATTACGATTTGATCGGTCGCCAGTCGCTGGTGACTCAGGATCTGCCGACGCCGGACATCGATCCCACACTCACCGTGCCGCCGGCGCTACCCACCGAAGCCGAGATCAATGCGTCCAAGCGCAAACCGCTCTCGGTGGCGGATTTCGGCAGCGATCCGGATTCGCTCGAGAGCAAGGTCAACGAGCGCACGCCGGAAGAATTGCCCAAGTGGCGCATCGAGCAGGAAGAGGAGCGCACCAAGCGCGAGGCCGAGGTGGCCGCGAAGGTTGCAGCGACCAAGAGCTCTGGCGATGTGTTGCAAGTTTTCGAGGCCGCGAATCCAGCGGCCGCAGCCGCTGCGTCGCCGATGAGCGAACGCGCTCGTGGCGTCGCCGAGGACGTCGAGGAGTTGTTGTCGCCGGAGATGCTCGCCGCCGATGCTCCTTCGGCGCCTCGTGTTTCCAATGCGCCCTCTGGCGCTCGGAAATCGTCCGCTGTTTCTCAGGCGCCCGCCGCGCCTCAATCCGATTCCGCGAAACAAGCAGCGCTCAAAGCCGCTCAACGCGCGGCTCTGCAGCCGATCGGGCCCGGGGCCGCCAAGCGTCCTGCGGCGGTGAAGCCGGCTGCGAAGCCTGCGGTCATCGCGATGCCCATGACGCCGAGCCTGGATTTCAACAGCACGCAGCCGTTCGAATTGTTGCCCGCGTCCGAGGTGATGCAGTCAGCGCCCGCTCCGGTTCGTGCGGAGTCGCCGCCGGCGAAAGCACCTAGTGTAGTTACGCCGAGTTCGTCAGCGATGTCT
>JBEVKA010000204.1:0-3217 GCA_040509855.1 Steroidobacter sp. | reverse complement strand
ATGCAAATGAACACGCACATCGCGAGCGGACGCAGGCAACAACGCCACGGTCGCGCGGATGATGGCGATGACCTGCGACGGATCGATGCGCAGCTCTCGACGCACCAAGTGCCGGGCTACGGTCAACGATAGTTGCACCAGCTGATCTTCGACTTCCGCGTCCATTTCGTGCAACGGGCGCGCGAGTGTGTTGATGATCGCGTCCAGCCGCTCGACGCGAGACTGCAGCTGTTGCATTTGTGGACGCATCTCTCGTTCCACCGCCGCCAAACCTTCGGCCCGGCCTTTCGCATACGCTTCTTCGTACGCGCGCTGCTCGACGTCTTCGAGCTCCTGCACGGTCTTGCCGGCGCGCCGCGCCTGCACGGCCGTACCATTGATGCTCGGCAGCTCGTAACGAGAATGCGTCATACGAACTCTTCACCCTTGCCGCCGAGCTGGATGGTGCCGGCTTCGGCCATCTTGCGAACCATGGCAAGGATTTCTTTCTGCGCGCCTTCCACTTCGGACAGACGTACCGGGCCGCGCGACTCCAGATCGTCCTTCAACATTTCCGCCGCACGCTGCGACATGTTCTTGAAGATCTTGGCCTTGAGCTCCTCGTCCGCGCCCTTCATCGCCAGCAGCAGTTTCTCGCCTGGCACAGCGCGCAGCACTTCCTGCATGCCGCGGTCGTCGACTTCGACCAGATCGCCGAACACGAACATGAGATCCTGGATCTTGCCGCCGAGCGCATCATCCACCTTGCGGATGTTGTCGATCAGCGCGCTCTCCTGGCTCGAATCCATGAAGTTCATGATCTGCGCGGCGGTCTTGATGCCGCCGATCACGGAGGTCTTCAACGCGCCGGTCTTGCCGGCGAATTGCTTCTCGATCACTTCGTCCAGCTCATGCAACGCGCTGGGCTGAATACCGTCGAGCGTCGCGATGCGCATGATGACGTCCGCACGCAGCCAATCCGGGAACTGCGCCAGCACTTCGGCGGATTGATCGGCGTCGAGATACGCGAGCACGATGGAAATGATCTGCGGATGCTCCTGACGAATCAGCTCGGACACCTGCCGCGAGTCCATCCATTTCAATGCTTCCAGACCTTTGCTGGAGCGCCCGAACAGAATGCGATCGATCACGCCACGCGCCTTGTCTTCACCGAGGGCGCCGATCAGCACCTTGCGCAGATACTCGTCGACGCCGACGCCGAGCGACGTCTGGCCTTCCAGCTTCTGCGTGAACTCGCTGATGACATCGGTCACTTCCTGACGCGAGATGTTCTGCAGCTGAGTCATGGCCGCGCCGATGCGCTGCACGTCCTTGGCGCCCATGTGCTTCATCACCTCGGCGGCTTCCGATTCGCCGAGGGACAGCAACAGGATGGCGGCGCGCTCCGTGCCGTTACGCTGTTTCGCTTCCGAGCCGTTCTTACTCATCGTTGCCAACCCAGCTCTTCACCACCTGAGCCACTCGTGCTGGATCCTGCGTCACAATTGTGCGAGCCGCTGCGATCTGGCCTTCGTAGTCCAGCGCCGCGGGTGTGTTAGACCCCCCAGCCACGGCGGTCTGCACCACCGTCGCTTGCACCGGAGTCGCTTGGATTTGCTGCATCGGACGCGGCGAGCCCATCAATCCACGCAGCAAGGGACGCAGCACCGAGAACACGATCACCAGCAGCGCGATCAAACCCACCAGCAGCTTCGCGACATCGCGCATCAGCGGCTGTTCCCACAGCGGGATCTTGTCGGGAGTCATCTCTTCCGGCTTGGTCTCGCCACGGAACGACTGGTTCACCACGTTGACGCTATCGCCGCGCGCATCGCTGAAGCCGACCGCGTCCTTCACGAGGCGAGTCACATTCTCCAACTGCTCCGGCGTCAGCGCTGTCTCCGTCACTTTGCCGTCCTCGCCGGTAACGCGGAGATTGTCGACGAGAACCGCCACCGTGAGGCGCTTCAAACGACCCGCGGGCAGCTTGGTGTAAGCGACCGTGCGATCGATCTCATAGTTGCGCGTCGCCTGCTTGGACGTGTTATCCGGAGGCGTAACCACCGGCGCATTCGGATTCGCGGGATCAGCCGGCGCAGCCTGAGCCGTCGCGGGAGCCGACGAAGCACCGGGCGGCAACGCCACACCAGGCGCAGGCGGCTGATTGGTCAATGCACCCGGCACGCCTTGCGAAGCATTCGCGCCGTTGCGGCTGCTTTCTTCCGCCGTCTGCTCGCTGCGAATGATCTGGCTCTCGGGACGATACTGTTCGCGCGCTTCCTCGGTCGTCGACATCTCGACATCGGCAACGACTTGCGCACGCACGCGGCCGGCGCCGATCAACGGCGACAGCAGCTGCTCGACGCGCTGGGTGTAGCGCTCTTCGAGATTGCGCGCGATCTCCATCTGTTTCTCGCGCTCGGCCATTTCGCTGTTGCCTTCCGGAGAAGACAACAGGCGGCCCTGCTGATCGACCACCGTGACTTGCTGCGATTCCAGCTCGGGAATACTGGAGGCGACCAGGTTCGCGATGGCAGTGACCTGCTCGGATTCCAAACGGCGGCCCGGCTTGATCTGCAGGAACACCGAGGCGCTCGGCTTGCGGCGATCACGAACGAATGCCGACTGTCGAGGCAGCGCGAGATGCACGCGCGCGCCTTCGACGGCCTGCACGTTGGTGATCGTACGAGCCAGCTCTGTTTCCAACGCATGCTGATAGCGCGCGCCTTCCATGAACTGGCTGACGCCGAAGCCCGGATCTTTGGACATGACCGCGAAACCGCCGTCGCCTTCGGGCAAGCCCTGGCCGGCGAGCTTCAAACGCGCGTCGTGCACGCGATCGGCCGGCACGGTGATAGTGCCGCTGCCTTCGAGCTTATAAGGAATGCCGTTCGTATCCAGCGCCTGCGCGATCTGTGCGGCGTCCTGCTGGCCGAGGTTGCCGTACAACAAGCTGTACGTCGGTTCCTTGGACCACAACACGATGCCGACACCAGCGGCGACCGCGGCGGCGATGCCGATCAACATCACCAGTGGCTTCAATCCCGGCGGAATGAGCGACGGCGACGAATTCGTCGGCGACGGCAACGCGGCTGCGTCAGCGCTCATGCTTCACCCCGGACGTAAGAAACGAATCGCATAAACCTCTCACCCATTCTCCGAACCCAGTCAGTAGTCACTAGTCAGCAGCAGTCACTTATTAGATCGGCATGTTCATGATTCCCTGGTACGCGCTCAC
>JBEVKA010000203.1:0-5904 GCA_040509855.1 Steroidobacter sp. | reverse complement strand
CTTCCAAGGCCTGTTGTACGTAGCGCTCGCTCTCGGCGTCGAGCGAGCTGGTCGCCTCGTCGAGCAGCAGGATCGGCGGATCTTTCAGGATGGCGCGCGCGATGGCGATGCGTTGGCGTTGGCCGCCCGACAGGCGCATGCCTTTTTCGCCGAGGAATGTGTCGTAGCCCTGGGGTAGCTCGCGAAGGAACGCGTCGGCACCAGCGGCGCGAGCGGCGGCTTCAATCTCGGCGTCCGTGGCGCCGGGCCGGCCGTAGCGGATGTTCTCGCGAGCCGACGTACCGAACAGCACAGTCTCTTGCGGCACCAGGCCGATGCGCTTGCGCACATCCTCGGGCCGGGCAGTGGCGATGTCGACGCCATCGACAGTGATGCGGCCAGACATCGGATCATAAAAACGCAGCAGCAGCTGGAACGTCGTGCTCTTGCCCGCGCCCGACGGGCCCACGAACGCGACGTTTTCTCCAGGCTGAATCGTCAACGAAAAATTATCGAGCGCCGCCGTCTCGAGCCGTGACGGATAACGGAACGATACATTTTCAAAAGTGACGCTGCCGATCGGCGGATTGGGCAGCTCGCGGGGATTGGGAGGCGCGACGATCGTCGGCGTCGCGGTCTTCAGCTCCATCAAGCGCTCCATCGCGCCGGAAGCTCGCAGCACTTCGCCCCACATCTCGCTGAGCGTCGCGGCGGCAATCGCGACGTACACCGCATAGATCAAGAACTGGCTGAGCTCGCCGGCGCTCATCTCATCCGCCAGCACCCGGTGGGCGCCTTGCCACAGCACGAACGTGATTGCACTGAATACCGTCATGGTGCCGACAGCCGTCAGCGCGGCGCGCACCTTGTTACGACGAAGCGCCATGACGAACGAATCTTCGACGGCTTTGCCATAGCGTTCGGTGTGCAGTTTCTCCAGCGTGAACGCCTGGACGGTTTGAATCGCATTGAGCGTTTCGCCCGCGAGGCCGCTGGTGTCCGCGATCTTGTCCTGCGAGTCGCGCGCCAGCGTTCGCAGGCGCCGGCCGAAAATAATCAGCGGTGCGATCACCAGCGGCAGCAGCACCACGATCATGCCGGCCAGCGATGGACTGGTGGTAATCATCAGCGCCAGCGCGCCCAACAGCTGCACGGCCGAGCGCAGCATCATCGACATGTTCACGCCGGCGATGGATTGCACCAGCGTCGTGTCGGTAGTGAGTCGCGACAGCACTTCACCGGTGCGCGTGACTTCGAAGAACGTAGGATCCATACGCACCACGCGGCTGTAAACATCGGCGCGCACGTCGGCGACGACGCGTTCGCCCAGCCAGCTGATGAAATAAAAGCGCAGGGCTGCGAAGGTGCCGAACACGGCTGCCGCGCCCAGGAAGGCGATGAAATATTTGTTGATGGTCGCGGCGTCCTGCGCCGCCATGCCGCGATCGATGAGATCGCGAAACGCCATTGGAATGACCAGCATCGCGCCCGCTGCGATCAGTAGCGCCAGCATCGCTACGATCAACAGACCGAGGTACTTGCGCAGGTACGGCCACAGCTCGCGCAGCGGTTTGAGCGAACTAGCTTTGGGTCTATGGAGCAGGTCTGACATAGGTTGAGTGTGACATCCTTATCGACGTGAAGCCGTCATCGATACACAGGCAATTCGATGTCGGCGAACAAAGACTCCACATCCGTGGGAGTCGCCGCGTTGCCGGCGCGATCCACCAGCCGGCGCGTCAAATGCGGCGCGAGCAGCTGGAGGAAATCATACATGTAGCTGCGCAATAGCGCGCCCTGATGGAATCCCGCCCAGGTCGAGTGGGCAGGAAACAAATGCGAGGCGTCGATCGACACCAGATCCGAATCCTCGCGCGGATCCATCGCCATGCTCGCCACGATGCCGACGCCCATGCCGATGCGCACATAAGTCTTGATGACATCTGCGTCGCGTGCGGTGAGCGCCACGTGCGGCGTGATGCCATGACGGGCGACGATCTGTTGCAGCGACGAGGGACCGGAGAAGCCGAACACATAAGTGACGATGGGATATTTGCCCAGTGTTTCGATGGTCACCTTGCCTTCGTTCGCCAGCGGATGACCCTGCGGCACGACGATGCGCCGGTGCCAGCGATAGCAGGGCAGAAGCACCAGGTTCGTGAACAGCTCCTGCGAACCGGTGTTGATTGCAAAGTCGACGCGGTCGCGCGCGGCCATGTCGGCGATCTGTTCGGACGTGCCCTGGTGAAGATGCAGCTCGACGTCGGGATAACGCTCGCGGAACTTGCGAATTACCGGCGGCAACACATATCGAGCCTGGGTGTGAGTGGTGCCGATCGCCAGCGAGCCGCGGCCGTCGCCTTTCTGCTCGTCCGCCAGGCGCTTGATGCTCTGGACTTCCTTGAGGATCTTTTGCGCACGGTCGATGACCCGTTTACCGGCCGGCGTGACCCGCGTCAGGGTGCGGCCCTGGCGCAGAAAAATCGGAAAACCGAGCTCGTCTTCCAGCTGTTTGAGCTGCTTGCTGACCCCGGGCTGCGACGTATGCAGCCGCTCCGCCGCGGCGGTGATGTTCAGGTCGTTCTCAACGATCGCTGCCAGGTAGCGTAATTGTTGTAATTTCATGCACTTACTATAGCGCTTCGAAGCGTTGCGAAGTCATAACGGGCCCGCATCATGACAGAACAAACCAGTCTTTCCCTGGTTATAAGGCGGTTAGCTACAGTGCCCGCCACGGAATGAGGACTGAACCGCCCCCGCCCATGTCGAACGAGCCGCCACTGTCGCCCCGCCTGCAGACCCTTCTCGAGGGTACGCGCGCTCTGTTGGAGCAGGCCGTCCGCGAGCACCACGATATTGTGTACTCCAATAGTCTGGGCGCCGAGGCCATGGTGCTGACGGACATCATCGGCACCTACGTGCCGGAAATCGAGATCTTCACGCTCGACACCGGCCGCTTGCACGACGAGACCCTGTCGCTGCTGGATCGGCTGGAGCGCCGCTATCAACGCCGCATCCAGGTGTTCTCTCCGCAGGCCGAGGCCATTCAACAATACGTCCGTGACAATGGCATCAATGGATTCTATCTCGGTGTCGACGAACGTCAGTCGTGCTGTGGCATCCGCAAGATCGAGCCGTTCAAGCGCGCCATCGCCGGTCGCAAGGCCTGGGTGACGGGCGTCCGTCGCGAACAGTCCGCCGAGCGTGCGTTGGGCGAACCGATATCGTGGGATGACCGCTACGGCCTGTGGAAAGTCAGCCCCATGCTCGACTGGACAGAGGCCGACGTGTGGGCGTACATCAAGACTCGTAACCTCCCGTACAACCCCCTGCACGACAAAGGCTTCCCGAGCATCGGTTGCGCGCCCTGCACGCGTGCCATCGAGCCGGGCGCGGATCCGCGTTCGGGCCGGTGGTGGTGGGAGAATCCCGAGTCTCGCGAGTGCGGCCTGCAGCCGCGTCGTCGAGTGATTCCGTTGAAGGTCGAGCCGCGTCGCGCGGCCGGCCAGTAAAGTCGGACGCATGGACTACTTCCCCATATTTCTGCGGCTCGTGAACGAGCCGGTGCTGGTCGTCGGTGGCGGCGAGGTCGCCGCGCGCAAGATCGATTTGCTCCTGCGCACCGGAGCCAAGGTAACGGTCGTGGCACCGGAGCTGATCGCATCGCTGGCCGACAAAGTGGCTGCGGGCGCGATCATTCATATCCTCGATGAATTCCGTCCCGAACATCTGGATGGCGTGCGGCTGGCGATCGCGGCAACGGACAAGCAGTCCGTGAACGCGTGGGTCGCGCATCAGGCCGAGCGTAGAAACATTCCCGTCAACGTCGTCGACGATCGTGAGCTGTCGCGCTTCATCATGCCGGCAATCATCGATCGTTCGCCGGTCGTCGTTGCCGTCGGCAGCAGCGGCGACGCGCCGGTGCTGACGCGCCGGTTGCGCGAGAAGCTCGAATCATTTTTGCCGCAGCGTTTGGGTGATCTGGCGAAGCTCGCGGGTCGATTGCGTCCGAGCGTCAAGGCGAAGCTGGAAGATGCCGGCACTCGCCGTCGCTTCTGGGAAAACTTTTTCGACGGCGGCATCGCGTCCGATGTGTTGTCGGGTCGTGAAGATGCGGCCGGGCCGGGTGTGCTCGAACGCATCGGCAACTCGCTCACACGCTTTGCCAAGCAATCGAAGTTCGAAGGTGAAGTCGCGCTGGTTGGCGCCGGCCCTGGCGATCCCGGGCTGCTGACGCTACGAGCGTTGCGTGCGCTTCAGAACGCGGATGTGATTCTTTACGACCGCCTCGTTTCCGCCGAGGTGCTCGATCTCGCGCGTCGTGATGCTGAGCGCATCAACGTCGGCAAGGCCGCTGGCAAGGCGCATGTGTCTCAAGAAGAGATCAATGCGCTGCTGGTGAAGCTCGCGAAAGAAGGCAAGCGCGTGTGCCGGCTCAAGGGCGGCGATCCTTTCATTTTCGGTCGTGGCGGCGAAGAGTTGGAAGCGCTCGCGGCCGAAGGCATTCGTTTCGAAGTCGTTCCCGGCATCACTGCCGCTGCCGGTTGCGCGGCTTACGCCGGTATTCCCTTGACGCATCGTGAACACGCGCAGGCGCTGACGTTCGTCACGGGTCATTGCAAAGGCGAGTCCGACCACGTTGATTGGGCTGCGCTCTCTCGCCCTGGTCACACCGTCGTGTTTTATATGGGCTTGAATCAGCTCGAGACCATCGTCGCGCAGCTGCGCGAACATGGCGTACCCGAGACACGCTCCGCCGCCATCATCGAACAAGGAACGCGCTCCACTCAGCGCGTCGTCACCGCGACATTGGCTGATCTGGTCGTGAAGGCCAGCGAAGCTCGCGTCGAATCGCCGGCCCTGCTGATCGTCGGCGAAGTCACCCGTCTGCATGACGTGTTGCATTGGTTCAACACGCAGTCAGCCCCTGTTACAGCGTCCGACACCGAAGGAAGGCTCTCCGCATGAGCATCCACACTCCCATCCGGCAGGGTTTTGCCGACGCGATCGGCAACACACCGTTGATTCGCCTGAAGCGTTTCAGCGAGCTCACCGGTTGTGAAATCCTCGGCAAGGCCGAGTTCATGAACCCGGGCGGCTCGGTGAAGGATCGCGCGGCGCGCGCCATCGTCGAAGCAGCGGAACGCAGCGGCAAGTTGAAGCCAGGCGGCACCGTCGTCGAAGGTACCGCAGGCAACACTGGCATCGGGCTGGCGCACGTGTGCAACACGCGCGGCTATCGCTGCATCATCGTGATGCCGGACAACCAGTCCAATGAAAAGTATCAGATGATCGAAACGCTCGGCGCCGAAGTGCTGCGCGTGAAGACCGTTCCCTACAGCGATCCGAATCATTATCAGAAGATCGCCGCGCGGCTGGCTGGCTAGATTCCGGATGCGGTGTGGGCGAATCAGTTCGACAACACGGCCAATCGCGATGCGCACGAGCAGACCACGGGTCCGGAGATCTGGGAACAGACCGGCGGACGGGTCGACGCGTTCGTGGCGGCGACCGGCACGGGTGGCACGCTCGGTGGCGTTTCGCGTTACCTGAAGAAACAGAATCCGAAGATCCTGATTACGCTCGCCGATCCTCAAGGCAGCTCGCTGTATCACTGGCTGCGTCATGGAGAGCTGAAGGCCACCGGGCCTGGTTCGATCACCGAAGGCATCGGCATCGGTCGCGTCACCGCCAACCTCGAAGGCTCGCCGATCGACAGCGCTCTGCATGTCACTGACGTTGAGTGCGTGCGGACTGTGTATCAGCTACTGCGCGATGAAGGTTTGTTTCTCGGCAGCACCAGCGGCGTGAACGTCGCGGCGGCGGTCGAGACGGCGAAGAAACTCGGTCGCGGTCATACCATCGTGACGATGTTGTGCGACACCGGCGTGAAGTATCAGTCGCGTCTGTTCAATAAACAGTGGC